>JAEXPL010000216.1 GCA_023446865.1 Verrucomicrobiota bacterium
AGCAGCGCATTCAGAGGGTGGCCGTGGGTGGATTGTAACGGCGGCGCCAAATAAGTTCACGGTCGTGGGATTATTTGGCGCCGAGCGGAAAGGGTGGTGAAACGCCGACGGCCTTGGTGGTTTACCCATCGGATGCGGGCGTGGCGAAGGCGTGCGGGGAGAGGCGCGGCGCGAGTTCCGTCTTGAGCAGCGCGGGGTTGGTGCCGTTCTCGTGGGGATTCGTTTCCGCCGAGTGCCTGTCCGCCGATGTCCTCGCCTCTCCTTCGCACCGAAAGCCTCTTCAAGCTCACCTGGCCGATCCTTCTCCAGAACGCGACCCAAGGGGTCGTGTGGCTGGTGGACTTCTGGTTCTTCGCCCACCTGTCCGACGAGATCGCGGCCACGGTTGGGCAGTTGCTGCCGCTGATTTGGATGGGGGCCGGGGTGATCACGACGTTCGCGGGCACCGGTGTGGCCGTGGCGTCGCAGTATATGGGGGCGAAGCGCATCGAGAAGGTCGTGCCGACCTACATGATGAACCTCGGCCTCACGACCGGGATGGGCGCCGGCTACTGCGCGCTGCTGTGGTTCCTCGCGCCGGACATCGGGCGATGGATGGGGCTGAGCGCTTCGCTCAACGCCATCTCGACGACCTACATCGGGGCGATCTGCTTCTATTTCGCGATCCTCGGGGTGCATGTCGCCTACAACGCGATCCTTTCCTCGCGCGGCATGACCAACTGGCTGCTCTACAACTCGCTGGTCGTCGCGACGCTGAACCTCGCGCTGGCGTCGCTCTTTGTCCTCGGTTTCCACTGGGGCATCCGCGGGATCGTGGCGGCCTCGCTCATCAGTTCCGCGACAGCGATGGTGCTGTCGATGTTCTGGGTGCATCGTGGGCTGGGGATACGTTTCCACCTGCGCGGCAGCTGGGCGCAGATGCGGGAGGTCGTCGGCCCGATGTGGCGCATCGGCATCTCGAACGCCTTCGAGCCGTTCAGCTACAGCGCGCAACAGCTCCTCCTCTCGACGATGATCATCTCGCTCGGGCTCGATTCGATGGCGGGCAACGCCTACGCGTCACGGGCGCAGATGTTCCAGATCACCTTCGCGTTCTCGCTCGCGCTGGGTGCCCAGATCCTCATGGGCCACTGGATGGGCGCGCGGCGGTTCGCGGACGTCGACCGGCTCTACTGGACGATCGTGCGGCGGGCGTCGGCGGTGGCGTTCGTCTACGCGGGCACGCTTTGGCTGTTCGCGGACCAAGTCCTTGGCTTCTTCACTGCGAACCCGGAAATCAAACACATTGGCGCGACCCTGCTCGGCATCGCGGTCTTCTATGAGCCGGCACGGGCGGTGAACATCATCGGCGGTACCGCGCTCAAGAGCGTGGGCGACTCCCGTTTCCCGATGCTGGTCGGCAACGCCTTCATCTGGGGCATCCTGCCGATCGTCTATTTCGCCAACCGCTGGTGGGGACTGTCGATCGTCGGCTTCTGGCTGTTCTTCGCGGTCGATGAGATCATCCGGGCCGGGATCAACCTCTGGCGCTGGCGCAGCGGGAAGTGGAAGGACATGGGCATCGTGCAACCGGCTGCCGAGGAGCCGGTGCCGGCGGTCGAGCTGCAGTGAACGGGGCAGGGGCGCGCGGGCCATGAACGCAGAATTTCTGCGAGCAGGCTTGAGGCCGGCGCGGCCACCGCCTTGCTAGGTGGTTCCATTCGGTGCCGATTCTGCGCGCCGCACCCCTCCGATGACTGCTTCTACTTCCGACTCCGCCATGCCCGACAACTCGCCGGTCGCCGATGTTCGGCCGGCACCGCTTGCGGAGGTGCGGTACTGGATGCCGCTGCTGCTCGCGCTGTTCGTGGGTGTGGCGTTTCTGGGCACGCGCGGCCTCACGGAGACGAGCGAGACACGCTATGCGGAGTGCGCGCGGGAGATGTTGGTCACCGGAAACTGGATGGAACCGCAGCTCGAGTTCCAGCCGCATTGGACGAAACCGCCGGTGGCCTACTGGTGCATGGCGGCGGGGCTGAAACTGTTCGGCGTGAGTGCATGGGGCGCGCGCCTGCCCGGCGTGCTCGCGCTCGTGGTGGCGACATGGGGCGTGGTGGTGACGGGCCGGCGGCTGTGGGGCGCGCGGTTTGGCTATGCGGCCGGCCTCGTGTTCGCGCTCGGATTCCCGATGTTCGGCGCCTACGTGGTCACGACCGACATCTACCTGACCGCGGCGGAGACGCTGGCGGGTGCGGCGTTTATTTTTGCGGCGACGGAGGCGGAGGTGGCGAAGCGGCGTCGGCTGGTCTGCGCGATGTGGGCGGCGTGGGGGCTGGCGTTCCTGATCAAGGGGCCGCCGGCGTTGCTGCCGCTGCTGGCGATGATCCCGTGGAATCTCCTGCAGCCGCGCGAGCGTCGCGTGCCGCTCGGCCATCCGCTCGGGCTCGCCTGCTTCGCCGCGGTGGCGCTGCCGTGGTACCTGCTGATGCTGCACCGTCACCCGAACCTGCTGGAGTATTATGTGGGTACGGAGATCGTCGGGCGCGTCTCGACGAACCTCGGCCACAACCGCGCGTGGTACAAAGCCATCGAGATCTACGCGCCGGCGTTGCTGGGCTCCTGCGGCGCTTTCGGCGTATGGGCGGCGGTGGTCGCGCTGGCGCGCGGGGGCTGGGCGCGCGGCTCGCGCTGGGCCGAACTCTGGCGCTCGCGCGATGCGCGGCTGCTGCTCGTCGCGTGGGTCGTGCTGCCGATGATCGTGTTCTGCCTCTCGCGCAGCAAATTGCACCTCTACATCCTGCCGCTGGTGATGCCGCTGGCGCTCCTCGCCGGCCGGGTGCTGGCGAACCGCGTTTCGTGGCGGGCGTTCCGCAATGTGGCGGTGGTCTCGGCCGTGGTGTTCGTGGTGGTCAAGGGCGTGGCCGGATTTCTGCCGAGCCGTCGCGACATGGCGGCGCTCAGCACTGAGATTCGCGCTGAACTCTCGTCGCGCCCGGCGGGCACGCCGATCGTGTTCTGGGACGAGGCCACGATCCACGGTGTGACGTTCTACCTAGGGCTTGACCGCGATGCGGTGCCGGAGCGCATCGCCGCCGAGCAGAAAGGAAAGTTCGAGACTTGGACGCCGGCGGAGTTTCGCGAACGAGTGGCGGCAGGGCGGTATCCGCAGGGTGCGGTGGTCGTGGTCTCCGACCGGAAACGAACCCAGTTCGACCGGGAGATGCAGGGACTGCAGGTTGCCGGAGAACGCCGTGGCCGCTACTGGCATCTGATCGGAGTCAATCCGGCGGCCGGGAGTGGGTCGTGAGCTTTTCCGCAGCCGGCGAAAAAAGGCGTTGACCGCGGGCGGGGCACCCGGCTTCCTCGCGGTTTTTCCCGACAGTACCTTTCCCTTTCCTCATGCCTATCGAGATCAAGATCCGTAAGAACGAGCCGGTGGACCGTGCGATCCGCCGTATGAAGAAGAAGCTCGAGCGCGAGAACATCATCAAGGATGTCCGTGCGAAGCGCTACTACGAGAAGCCCTGCGAGAAGCGTCGCCGGAAGAACAAGGTCGCGGCCTTCACCGCGATGCTCCGCGCCCGCTACGCGCAGTAAGCGTAGCCCGATTTCCAGACGCCGGTCGTAAGGCCGGCGTTTTTTTGTGTCCGCGAAGCGCCTGGAAGAGGCTTGCCCCGAACGCAGCACGACAGTTCCGTGACATCGCATCCCCCGCGTGAAACCGGTCCTCTCTCTTTCGACCAGCTGGTTGTCCCATCGGCACACCGATGGACACGTGATGCTGCGGGAGATCGCGGCGTTGGGTTTCGAGTGGGTGGAGCTCAGCCATGGGATCCGCGTTTCGCTGGTGCCCGGGGTGCTGAAGGCGATCGGAGCCGGCGTGATCAAGGTCTCGTCGGTCCACAATTTCTGCCCGCTGCCGACCGGGTACACTTCGCCCGCGCCGAACATCTACATGCCCTCGGCCTGTGATCACCGGGAGCATTCCCAGTGGCTGCGCCATACGAAGCGCACGCTCGATTTCGCGAAACAGGTCGGCGCACGGGTGATGGTGCTGCACTTGGGTGCGGTCGGATTCTTCTGGTTCAGCCCGCTGCGAAAATACCGGAATTATCTGAAGGAGAAGGGCGATTCCTTCTCCGCCGAGGCGCCGGAGTTCGTCGCCCTCCGTGACAAGACGATGGGGCGGATCCGCAAAGGGATGGTGAAGCATTGGGCGCAGGTGAAAGCCAGCCTCGAGGAGATTCTGCCCTATGCCGAGGAACGCGGCATCCGTCTCGGCATCGAGAATCGCGAGCGCATCGAGGAGCTGCCCCTCGACGATGGCTTCGGCGAACTGCTCACCGGCTTAACCAAGCAGGGCATCGCCGGCTACTGGCACGACACTGGCCACGCGCAGCTCAAGCAGCGCGCCGGCCTGGCGAACCATGAGCAGCAGCTTACGCAAAACGCGGCGCAGCTCCTCGGTTTTCACCTGCACGACATCGACGCTCTTGGCCGCGACCACCAGCCGGTCGGTAGCGGAACGATTGATTTCGCCATGGTGTCCCGCTTCTTCCGTCCGGAGCACATTCTCGTCTTGGAGTACGGACCGAAGGCGACCGCGGACGAGGTGCTGACCTCGCGGCGGCGCGTCGAGGCGCTCCTGCTCGGCTGATTCCATCTTCTACCCGCATGAACTATCGATCCCGCATCTTGGCGCTGGCCGTCCTCGGCCTCGGCGCTGCTGTTTCCCTTCGCGCTGACGGCGCCGCCGCCACGCCTCCCCCTGCGACTTCGCCCGCAGCCCCGGCCGAGGTGCCCGCCGAGAAGTCGCCGCTCCTGCTCGATCTGGAGACTTTGGTGGGCGGCATCACCGAAAAGCTGAAGGCGGCGGAAGGTGCTCTGACGCCGGCCCAGCTCGCCGCCGAAATGGCGCAGTTTGAGGCGATCATTGCCAAGCACCCGGAGGCTGCGGCCGACGAGAAAGCCGGCGTGCTCTGGACGAAGGCGCTGCTCTTCTTGCAGGTGTTCGACGATTTCGAGGCTGGCGAGGCGATCGTGCGCCGGTTCAAGACCGAGTATCCGACGACTGAGTTCGCCACCAAATCCGACGAGATTCTCGGGCAAATCGCTCAGGAACGGATCTTGAGCTCCCTGCGGAAGGCGATCGCGGCCAAGGAATTCGACCAGGCGGTGGCGATCGTCAATCGCATCAAGACCGAACTGCCCGGGTCCGAACTCGCGAAGAAGACAGACGAGTTGCTCGTGGCGATCGAGCGGCAGCGCAAGGGCGATAGTGCAAGCAGTGCGCTCGCCATCGGTGCGCCGTTCCCCGGGATCGAGGGCAAGGCCGTCGGCGGTGCCGCGGTCTCGACTGCCGCTCTCAAGGGCAAGGTGGTGCTCGTCGACTTCTGGGCGACGTGGTGCCCGCCGTGCCGGGCGGAAATTCCCAACGTGCTCGCCGCGTACGAAAAATTCCACGCCAAGGGCTTCGAGGTCGTCGCCGTGAGCCTCGATCGCGACGAGGCCGACCTGAAGAAATTCGTCGCGGAGAAGAAGATGCCGTGGCCGCAGATCTACGAGGGCGCCGACGCCATCGCGGAGAAGTTCGGCGTGGAATCGATCCCGACGACCTATCTGGTCGACGCCGAGGGCAAGATTGTCGCGACCGACCTGCGTGGCGACGCACTCGACAAGCTCCTGGAGAAACTCCTCGGCGGGAAATAGCGCGCCTGCGCTCAGAGGTGCGCGAGCAGTTCGCGCACCCAGCGCCGATGCGGGCCCGAGAGCGTGACGTTCTCCAATTCCGCCACTGGTACCCAATGCAGCGCCGCATCCGCGGCGCTGTTTTGTTTTCCACCGGGAACGAGGGCCGCGCTTTCCGCCGTGGCCCGGTGGATCGACTCCTCGATCCGGTAGCGGGTGATGCTGCGCGAACGGCGCAGGAGGAGTTCGCCCCGTGCGGCGAGGGCTGGGGCGACGCCCACGTCGGCGGCGGACGGCAACTCGTGCAGCGCGGCGAGGCGGCGCGACGAGGCGGCGGCGCGGTGAAGCAGCAGGCTACCGTCACGCACGCACCAGAGGCGGACGACCTGGAGACGCTCGGTCTTGGGCCGCTCCAAGCGCGGAATCTCGGCTGCGCCTACCGAATCGGCTGTGGCGCAGTGCTCCCGCAGCGGACAGACGAGACAGGTGGGAGCGCGCGGGGTGCAGACGAGCGCGCCGAGCTCCATCATCGCCTCGTTCCACTCGCCGGGATGTGCGGCGTCGAGCACTTCACCCGCGAGTGCGCGGAAGTGTTTCACGAGCTCCGAGCCGGAGGCGAAGGCGGTGGTGTCGGCGGTGAGGCGGGCGAGGACGCGGGCGACGTTGCCATCGACGCAGGCCACGGCGTCGCCACAGGCGATACTCGCGATGGCGGCGGCGGTGTAAGGCCCGACACCCGGCAACTCCTGCCACTCGGCGGCGGTGCTGGGCGGAGCCGGCAGGGCGGCGAGGGCGCGGGCGAGCTTGTGGAGGTTGCGGGCGCGCGAGTAGTAGCCGAGGCCTTCCCAGTGTTTCACGACATCGGTCTCGGGCGCGGCGGCGAGCGCGGCGAAGTCGGGGAAACGCGCCAGCCAGCGCGCGAAGTAGGGCAGCACGGTCTTCACCTGCGTCTGCTGGAGCATGAACTCGCTCACGACCGTCTTGTAGAGCGACGGCAATTCGCGCCACGGCAGCGTGCGCCGATTCGCGCGGAACCAGTCGAGCAGCGCGCGGCGCAGGGCGGGGAGGGAGCGCGGAGGAAGCGGGTGGGCCACGGCGCCACGACAACGCCCCGCCACCGTGTGGCAAGCCCGGGCGCAGGACGCGCAGCCGAGCGTGACGTTCGCCGGAATTAGCTTGAGACCGGGCGGACGGACCGGAACGTATCCGCCCACCATGGCGGTCTTTGGCTCCTACGGCGATCTTTCCGAACTCTTCCGCGAACTTCCGCTTTTCGCGGAGGCCTTCGAGTACCTGCGGCATTGCTTCACCAAGGGCACCGCGGAGCACGCCGGGTTGCTGGCCATGGCCGAGGGCGACACCCGCCGCCAGGAGCTGCGCAACGGCGTCTACGCGATGGAGTCGGTGTACCGCACGCGCACCCGTGGCGACTGTTTCTTCGAATCGCACCGGCGCTACATCGACGTGCAGGCGCTCGTCGAGGGCGAGGAGGCGATCGAGGTGCTCGGCATCGAACGGCTGCGGGTGACGGTCGACTACGTGCCGGACAAGGATCTCGTGAAATACGCCGACTCGGATTTTGCCTCGAAGCTGCGGTTGGTGCCGGGCGAGTTGGCCATCCTCTTTCCGCCGGACGGGCACATGCCCTGCCTGCGGTTGGCGGACGCCCAACCGGTGCTTGTCCGCAAGACGGTGGTGAAGGTGCCGGTACCGCCGGGTTTCGCGCTGCGATGAACTACCGGCACGCGTTCCACGCGGGCAATTTTGCCGACGTCTTCAAGCACGTGCTCCTGCGGGAGCTCGTGCGCGCGATGCAGCGCAAACCGAAGCCGTTCCTCCTGCTCGACACCCACGCGGGCCGCGGGCGCTACGACCTTGCGCGGGCGGATGTCGGCGGGCGTGCGCCGGAGTGGCCCGAGGGCATCGGCAGGTTGTGGAGCGCGAGCGATCTTCCAGCGGCGCTGTCCGACTACGTTGCCGCGGTGCGCGAGTACAACCGCGTCGCTGGCGCGGGAGCGGACACGCTGCGGTTCTATCCGGGTTCGCCGCTGCTGGCGCTCCAGCTGATGCGGCCGGAGGATCGCTGCGCTTTCTGTGAATTGCAGCCGGAGGAAGCCGAGGCGCTCGAACGCGAGTGCGCCGGTGCCCGCAAGTGCCGGGTCCACAGGATCGACGGCTACGGTGCGCCCCGTGCGATGCTGCCGCCGCTGGAGAAACGCGCGCTGGTCCTGATCGATCCGCCGTTCGAGGCGGCCGACGAGATGAAACGGGTCGCGGTGGCCGTCGAGGAGGGATTGCGGCGCAGTCCGGCGGCGGTATTCGCGGTCTGGTACCCGCTCACCGGTCGTGCGTCCACGGCCCCGTTGTTCGTGCCGGTGCGCGAGCGCCGCCTCGCACCGACGCTGGTCGCGGAGCTGCGGGTCCAAGGCGAGACGGCGGAGGTCGGCATGGGCGGTTGCGGGCTGGCGATTCTCAACCCGCCCTGGCAGTTCGAGACGGAGACGCGCCCGGTGCTGCAGGCTCTGGTGCGGTTGCTGGCGCTCGACGACGGCGCCGACTACCGCCTCGACTGGCTCGTCCCGGAAACGTCCTGAATTCTCCCCGACCGATGCGTACGCTACGTGCCGTTCTACTCGTTACCCTCTGGGGCGTGACCTCGTTGCTCGCCCAATCCGGCGACATGAGCGTGCTCCAGAACCTGCCCGCGTTAGGCGTGGTCGTGCGCGGCCTCTCCTCCGACGGTGCCAAGCTCGGGCTCACCGAGTCCGACCTGATCGCCGCGGTGCGCGGCCCGATCGAGGCGGCGGGCGTGAAGATCATTCCGCCGCCGATGCTGGAGCGGACACCGGACGCGCCGTTGCTCGAGATCTCCGCGAATGTGAGCCAGAACGGGCGCGCGACCTTCTTCTACATTCTCGATCTGCAACTGCGCGAATCGGTCAAGCCGCTGCGGGCGAACCGGACATTGGTGACAGTGCCGGCGGTCACCTGGGCGGAGCAGAAGGGCGGAGCGACGGCGAAGGCGGAAAGTGTCTGCGCGGCGCTGGCGCAGCTGGCCGAGCGATTTGCCGAGCAGTGGAAGGAAGCGCGGCTGGCGCAGTGAGCCGAGGCGAACGAGCCTCGCGGACCGGACTGCTGTCCGTGGGTGGATGCGCTTGCCCCCAAGCGAGTCAGGGACCCGGCGCGCGGAAGCGCCTGACAATTCCTGACAAATCGCGGGGAAACTTCTGACAAAGTCTTACGTGGCCCTGACGACTTTGCGGGGCGGGGGTGGTAATCTCGGGACAGTTGATACAACGCAACCCAACCCCGAAATCACCACCACCATGAAGACCGCCTCCCGTCGCCGTTTCGCCACCGCCTGCCTCACCAGCCTGATCCTGTCCCCGTTCGTCCTGCTTCGCGCCGACCCGCCGGTGCCCGCGAAGGACAAGGAAGAGGAGTTGATCGTGCTTAGTCCGTTCGAAGTCTCGACCGGCGCCTGCGGCTACGTTTCCGCTGCCTCGATGGGCGCTACCGTAGGCGGAGCCCAAGACGCGCGCTACTTCCGCGATGTCGTCGCTGAAGGCGAATTTCCGCATCCTAGCACGCTCACGGCCGAGGGGCTTTTCGGGGAACACGATCTGCCGCTCGTAAGCCGCAAGACGAGCAAGGACTTGTTCTTCCTCAACGGCGAGGCGATGCCGGCCGCGCTCTTGACCAAGCCGGATGTGAAGTATCTCGGGCAGATCGGTCTCGAGTCGGGCCTTGATCCGGCCACCTGGCACCGGGCGCCGCTCAATCTGGTGGCGGTGGTCGATAAGTCCGGCTCGATGTCCGGCCAGCCGCTCGACCTGGTCAAGGAATGCCTGCGCCAGATCCATCGTCAGCTCGGTCCGGAAGATCAGCTCTCGGTCGTGCTCTATGGCGACACCTCGGCGGTGCACCTGCAGCCCACCCGTGCCACGGCCAAGAACCGTGCCGCCATCGCGGCTGCGATCGATGCCATCCAGAGCGCCGGTTCCACCAATATGGAGGAAGGGCTGCAGGTCGGCTTTGCGCTCGCTCGGAGCAGCAAGGCCGGGTTTTCCGGTACCACTCGCGTGATGCAGTTCACCGACGAGCGTCCGAATGTCGGCGACACCAGCCCGACTGGTTTCATGGGCCTGATGGAGGCGGGCTCCCGCGACGGCATCGGCCAGACGACGATCGGCGTGGGCGAACAGTTTGGCGCCGAGATGGCGTCGAAGATCAGCGCGGTGCGCGGCGGCAACCTGTTCTTCTTCCCCGACCGTGAGGCGATGGTGAAGACGTTCACCGAGGAGCTCGACACCATGGTCACCGAATTGGCGTACGACCTCGAGGTCTCGATCCGGCCGGCGGCGGGCCTGCGGTTGGTCGGCGTGTACGGCATCCCGGGCGAAATGCTCAAGTGGAAGGGCGAGCGCAGCGTGCAGTTCAGCGTTTCGACGGTCTTCCTCAGCCGGCAGAAGGGCGCGATCTACGCCTCGTTCGCCCCGGAGGATGAGGATCTGCCGGCCCGGCGCTATGTCGAGGGGCGTCCCCTCGCCACCGTGCAACTTTCCTACCGTGACGGCGAAGACCGGAAGGTCCGGGCCGCGAAGCTCGAGCTGCCGCTCGTGAAACCCGAGATGGCAAGTCCCGGACTCACCCGCGGTCGTTTGCTGGTCAGCGAGTACCTCGCGCTCAAGGCCGCGATGACCGCCCATCTGACCGAGAACAACCAGGAGAAGGCGTACGGACTGCTCAGCGATCTCCACCGACTCCTGCAGGGTGACATGGATGCAACCATGGATTCCGAGCGCGAGCTTGTCACCGGGCTGTATGGGAAGATGAGCAAACTTTCAGGACACGGGGAGCCGGTCGCGAGCACGGTGGTTTCGCCGAGCGATCCGGCGGACGAGGAGGAAGTGGTATTTCTCTCGGGTGGCTGTTTCCCGGAGTAGACGCGAACAGGGCAGACAGGTGGACACGGTAGGG
>JAEXPL010000287.1 GCA_023446865.1 Verrucomicrobiota bacterium
CCGCTATTGCGCGCGATTCGATGAGACGATCTCCGGCGCGGAAGCGGCCGGTGCCTACCGGGCGCCGTACTTCCGCGAGTTCGCCGGCGAGGTCGAACGCCTGCTGCGCCGCCCCGGAGTCACGCTCCTCGACGAGTGCCCGCCCGAGGCGCTCTTCGCGTTCTTCTTCCAGGTGCGCCGCGCCTTCGTGCACATTCACCGCTCGCTCGTCGGCGCCTCGCGCCCGATGGCCCGCCTGCGAGCGACGATCTGGCAATCGGTCTTCACGCACGACATGCGCCGCTACCGCCGCTGCCTCTACGCGCGGATGGGCGAGTTCACCACGCTGGTCACCGGCGAGTCCGGCACCGGCAAGGAGCTCGTCGCCCACGCGCTCGCCTTCTCGCGCCACCTGCCGTTCGACGCCCGGCGCGGCCTCTTCGCCGGCGCCCCCGGCCAGCTCTTCTTCCCGCTCAACATCGCCGCGCTCTCGCCCACCCTCGTCGAATCCGAACTCTTCGGACACCGCCGCGGCGCGTTCACCGGCGCGCTCGCCGACCGCTCCGGCTGGCTCGAGGTCTGCCCGCCAGAGGGCACGGTCTTCCTCGACGAGATCGGCGAGGTCGACGCCGCGATCCAGGTGAAACTCCTCCGCGTCCTTCAAGCGCGCGGCTTCCAACGTCTCGGCGAGAGCGAACCGCGCCGTTTCGCCGGCCGCATTGTCGCCGCCACCAACCGCGACCTCGAGGCCGAGATCCGCGCCGGCCGTTTCCGCGAGGATTTCTTCTTCCGCCTCTGCGGCGACCAGATCGCCGCGCCCGCACTGCGCGAGCAGCTCGCCGACGCACCCTCCGACCTCGCGCTCCTCATCGGCGTCATCGCGCGCCGGCTCGTCGGCGAGGCCGAGGCTCCCGCCGTGGCCGACGAAGTGCTCACGTGGATCCAGCGCGAGCTCGGTGCCGCCTACGCCTGGCCCGGCAACTTCCGCGAGCTCGAGCAATGTGTGCGCAACATCCTCCTGCGCCGCGAATACCGGCCCCGTGCCGTCGCCGGCCGCCGCGACGGCGCGCCCGACTGGGACGCCATCTTCGCCACCGGCTCCTGGACCGCCGAGCAGCTCCTCGCGCACTACTGCCGCAGCGTCTACGCCCGCACCCAGAACATCGAGGAGACCGCCCGCCGCCTCGACCTCGACCGCCGCACCGTACGGGCAAAGCTGGCCGCCGGCCCTTCCCCCGAGTAGGCCGCGGCCACCGCGCGGTGGCATTAGCGTCCCGGCCAGCGATTCCGGCCCCTAGCGTCTAGTCGCCGTCGCTGAAGCTGGTTGCCGCACCCTGGGCAATGCCGAACCAAGATCATCGATCCCGACGACCGCACCGGCGTTCTGCCGAATGCACACGACGCAGTCGCTTCGCGCCGCGAGAACCCCTGCAACTCCCCGCGCTCAACCAGGTGCCGGGGACAACGCTGGGAGTCGTATGTGCCGACTGTCCGTGGCCGACCCACATCGCCCCTCAGGCGAGATCGCGCCTCACCTTCAGCGGCGGCCTCCGTGCCCACGTCGTTTCGATCCATCGGATCGCAGCAATCCGGGCTCGACCCTCCCATCCCGATCCCGCCAACCTCGCGCCGTTAATGTCGCCTGCACATCTACTCCTCGCCACGACGAGCAAGGCGCTGCTGCTGATCGACCCCGCAAATGACTCGATCCGCATCGTGGATTCAGGGCGTGAGCACTACTACGGCATCGCTCCGGCCCCCGGCCATTACTACGTTGGGAACCGGCTCCGGTCGAACGCCTCGCCCATTCCGAAGGAGCAGGAGAAAGGACGGATCCTGCTCTTTGATCGATCATTGCGCTTTCAGCGGGAGATCTGCCCTCCGGACTTCCCGCTGCGCGACATCCACCAAATCGCACTGTACGCAGGTGCGTTGTGGGTGACCTGCTCCTTCGACAACCTCATCGCGATCTTCGACGGCTCCACCTGGCACCGCTGGTATCCGCTGGGCACACCGTCCACCGGATCCGCCGACCTGAACCACTTCAACTCAATCAGCGCCTTCGCAAACCAACTGTGCGTCGTGGCGCACAATTGGGGAACCTGCCTCGCCCAACCGAGCGAGTTGCTGTTCTTCGAGTTGCCCACCCTCGAACTGGTCCGCCGCGTTCCACTCGGCTTCCAGGCCCACAATGCGTGGCTGCACGGCGACGAGTTGATGACCTGCAGCTCCGGCGAAGGTAAGCTTCGCGGGATTTGAGGCACGGAGGTGTCCACCGGCGGCTTCCCGCGCGGGATCGCCTATCTCGGAGACGAGGTCTTTGTCGGGATCTCGGAGTTCTCCCCCCGCAAGGATCGCGACGACAGCAAGGGCGAAATCGCCGTCTTCGATCGGAAGTGGTGTCGCCGGCGGACCATCACCCTGGGCAGCCACGGAATGATCACCGATCTTGTCGCCATTCCCGCCGCAGACGCGATGCGCTGGGTCACAGGTGCCACCGCGGCCGAGTCCTGACAGGAGACACCGGCCGCGGGAGCGCCATTCCTCGGCAAGTGCGTCGCGCCTATTCGGCACCGGAGCGAAATAGATTCTGCGACTTTCCGCCCCCCGCCGTGTGTTGGAGACAACCGCCGGTCTTTGTTCCCCCGGCTGACCCGAGAAATCCAACACCATGAAATCCGTCCTTCGCTCCACCCTTCTCGCCGCGGCGTGCGCCGCCGGGCTCGTCTTCGCCTCCACCACCGCTTTCGCCGCCGAACCTGGTCTCGTCGACTTCGGCCCGTCGCTCGCTGGCGCCTCCAGCACGAAGAACGTCGAGATCAATCTCCCCGAGCCGTTGCTCAACTTCGCCGCCACCATCGCGAAGTGCCAGGACGCCGACGCCGCCGCGCTCATCAAGGACCTCAAACAGATCCGCGTGAACGTCCTCGGCATGGACGACAAGAACCGCGCCGACCTCACCTCCCGCGTGCAGAAGATCCGCGGCGACCTCGCCGAGCAGGGCTGGCTGCGCGCCGTCAATGTCCAGGACAACGGCGACGACGTCGCCGTCTTCTTCAAGATCGGTCGCAACTCCGCCGTCGAGGGGCTGGTCGTCACCGTCCTGAGCAAGAACAACGAGGCCGTCTTCGTGAATATCGTCGGCAACATCGATCCGGCCCGCATCGCCACCATCGGCGAGAAGTACGGCATCGACCACCTCAAGAAGGTTCACTGCAACCCGGCCGCGCCCGCAGCCCCCGCCGCACCCGCTGCGCCGAGCGCCCCGGTCGAGAAAAGCTGAGGACTCTCCTCCGAGCCGCAGGCTCCTTCACCCACGTGGCGGCACCGTTTCGGTGCCGCTTTTCTTTTCCCAACCCGCGCGACCTCGCCGCGCACCGCCCACCCAACCGCGGACTCGCACCGGCCACCGCCTCACCGGTCACCGCTCCACTCGACACCCGCCGCCGCGTGCCCACACTCCGCCACGCATGATCACCGCCATCGGTTTCGACGCCGACGACACCCTCTGGCACAGCGAGACCATCTTCGAGGACTACCACCGCCGGTTCCGCGAGCTGCTCGCGCGTTACCATGATCCCAAGACAGTCGAGGCCGCCCTCTACGCGACCGAGATGCGCAACCTCGACCTCTTCGGCTATGGCGTGAAGAGCTTCGCCCTTTCCGCGATCGAGACGGCGATCGACCTCACCCACGGCACCATCCCCTCCGACGAACTCCGCACCCTGATCCAAGGCGCGCGCGACATGCTCGCGCACCCGGTCGAGCTCCTCGACGGCGCCGCTGAGACTGTGGCCGCGCTCGCCGCCGACTACCGCCTCCTCGTCATCACCAAGGGCGACCTGCGCCATCAGGAGCGCAAGTTCCACCGCTCCGGTCTCGCCGCCCACGTGCCGCATTGCGACGTCGTCTCCGAAAAGGACAACGCGACCTACGCCCGCATCCTCGCCCGCCACCAGATCGCCCCGGAGAACTTCCTGATGGTCGGCAACTCGATGCGCTCCGACATCCTGCCCATCCTCGAGCTCGGCGGCCACGGCGCGCACATCCCGTACCCGCTGATCTGGGCGCATGAAGACGTGCCCGCGCCGACCGACTGCCCCCGCTTCCACGCCCTCGCCAACCTCCGCGAACTGCCGCCGTTGCTCGCGCGTCTGCGGGGCTGAACGGCCTCCGTGCGGCCCTCGCCGTTTGTTACGGCCCGGTGGCGTCACCCGGTGGGGAACCCCGGTTCCACGCTGCCCGCCAACGCGCCGCCCTCTGGAACCGCCGCCCGGCGCGTTGTGAACAACCTGCGAGCAAGTTCCTGTCGCCGCCGCCGGAAGTTTCCCCCAAACACGCGGCCGCATGAATGCGAAGGTGCTCCTCGTCGATGACGAACCCGCGGTCCTCAAGTGCCTCACCGCGGCGCTGACCCGTTTTGGTTATGCCGTCACCGCCGTCAACACCGGCCGCGCCGCGCTCGAGGAGCTCGGCCGGGAGCGCTTCGATCTCGTTGTCACCGACTACCGGATGCCCGATTTCCTGGGCGATGCCGTGGTCGATGCAATCCGCGAGCACCGGCCCGAGACCGGCATCCTGCTCATCACCGGCTTCATCGACGAGCTGCCGCAACACCTGCGCGCCGGCCCCGAGGCGGTCCAGGTGCTGGCCAAGCCCTTCAGCCTCGCCAGTCTCCGTAGCGCGATGGAAGCGATCGTGCGGAGATCCGCCGTGCTCGTCGCCTGAACGGCAAACAACGCCGCTCGTTTGGCGGCCTATTCCATCTTGGGCCAGGGCGCGTTCGCCCATTTCTCGGCGTCGAACCCGACGAGACCGAACGCGCCCCCGAGCACGAACGGCCGTTTCACCAGCCGACCGCTGCCCGCCAGCAACGCGAGCGCCTCGTCCGTGGTCATCCCGGGCAACTTCGTCGCGAGCCCCTGGGCTCGATACTCGAGGCCAGAGGTGTTGAAGAGCCGCCGCACATTGCCCTGCTGTAGCGCGAGCATGCGGCAAAGCTCGTCCGGCGTGGGCGGCGTCTCGACGATCGGCTTCTCGCTGAACGCCACCCCGCGTTCCCGCAGCCACTGCAGCGCCGCGCGGCACGTGCTGCAGCGCGCATAGACGTAGACGACCAGACTATCGGGATTCATGCGGCGACACTGTCGCCCCGCGCGCGGTTGCCAAGCCGGCGGCGTCACACCGCCACGCCGGTCTACAGCGCCGCACGGATCGCGGCGATCTGCGCGGCGTAGCCGGCCTCGTCGAGCAACCGCTTCGGTGCCGGCATCATCTCGAACGTCCCGCCCCAGCCCGGGCCGCCCGCAACTTTCGGCACGAGGTGGAAATGCAGGTGCGGCAGCTTGTCGGAATAGGCGCCGTAGTTGATCTTCTGCGCCCCAGTGGCGGCCTTGATCGCCCGCGCCGCGCGGGCGACATCCTGCATGAACAGCGCCAGCTCGCCGGCGGGCAGTTCGAACAGCTCGTTCACGTGCCCGCGGTACGCCACGACGCAGCGCCCCGGGTAGGTCTGCTCGCGAAAGAGGTGGAGCGTCGACACCGCCAGCGGCGCGATCTCGATCATCAGGTCGTGGAGACGCTGGTCGTTGCGGCAGTAGAGACAGTCCGGCAGCTCGCTCATGCGCCCGCAGCGAAACCGCCGCCCGCCGGCTGGGCAAGTCCGTCGCCGGGTTTCGGAGTCACCGTGCACCGGAGCCGCCGCGGCCCCGGCCGTCGCCCTCGGCAGCGACTGGCTGCTCGGCCTCGAGGAAGCGCTTGTGAGATCCGGCGGGGCGTTCCGCGGTCGCCTCGTCGTGAGCACGGGCGGTGACGAATCACCGGCCTTCATGGGCGGCGCACTCCGCGATACCGCCCGCAAATCCTCCCGCCGGCATCCGGCCCTCGCCCGACCAGTGCCGCATTGTCGACAACGGACGCCATGCCGGCATGCAGATCGCATCCTGCGTGGGCGGCCTGCTCTTCGTCTTCGCACCGCTGGCGCCGGATTTCGGCCCCGCGGCCGTCACCTTCGTCGTCTTCCGCCAACACTCGGGCGAAGGGCTCGGCCCAATCGCGCAGTCGTGTCACTGCACCGCCGGTCGGTTGCCTCCCACCGCGATGAAGTGGACGCCGCCAACGCTCACGATGTTGTCCGCGCCGGGGGAGATCACGTTGCAGCCCCGCGCCAGTCCGAGCGAGCGCTCTCCCAGCGGCAGCAGACCGGCCACGAGGTGCGCCTCGGCCGCCACGGCCGGCGTCAGCTGGAGGGTGGTCAGGCGATCGCTGGTCACGCAGATCGTCGGCTGCCCCGAGGTGACCATGAGGCCGGGGGCGTTGCGCCGCGCCCAGTTCTCGAGGCACCCGACCACAAGCACATAGGACAGGGTCGGCCGGGCCTTCCAGAAATCCAGCTCCTCGGTAAACGGCGGTCGCCCGACCACGGACCGGTATGCGTAGTCGAGGACCTTCCGATACGCCTCGGGTTTCGCCGTCAGCTCCGTCCGCGCCCGCTCGACCAGTTCCACGTAGGTCTGGCCGGTTACCGGCGCCGCCGCGGCCTCCTCCGCGGTCGGAGCGCACCCGTGGGCATCGAACCAGGCCCGCGCGAACACCGCGCGCCGCTCCACGGCATCGGCATTCAACCGCTCCTTCTGCTGGGCGACCAGATCGGCCAGCGGCTGCTCCGGCCGCGCCTGCCAGGCCGCCCGTTCGGTGGCGTCCGGCCCCCGGCCCAAGCCGAGGAGGAACGACGCCTCGAGCCGCTCGGCCGAGGCAGAATTTCCAGCCATGGCGGTCACCGCCGCGAGGGCGGCCACCACCGAAAGAAACCGGGGCAATTTCATGTGGCGCGAAGCTGTGCGGACTTGCCCGTGGGACAACTGCGGCGGCATCGCAACATTGGAGCACGCGCGCTCACCACAGGGGCCGGCGTCTTTCGCCCCTAGACCATTGCGGACTGGCCTCCCCGCGCCAGCTCGCCAGTATCACCGCCGTCGGCCCCAACCGCGCCCATGAAACGCCTCCTGGAGAAAGTGCTCCCGGCCCTGCGCTCCGCTCCGCAGCCGCACCACCCTGCCCGCCATCCCGGCGGCCACAAGGTGTTCGCCCGTATCAACGAATCTCTCATGGCGGACAAACGGCTGCGGAAATACCAGAAGCCGCTCCACTCCGCCCTCATGCTCGCCCACGTCGGCCACGTGACCGGCGGCGGCTCGGTCCAGGGCACCGACGGCACCATCCAGTGGATCAGCATCGAGATGGTCCTGAAGGACCTCGATGGTGCGCTCCATTTCGCCTGCGCCAAGCTCCGCGAACTCGGCGCCCCCGCACGCTCGACCGTGAAGTTCAAGCGCGACGGCGTCGAGGTGACAGAGTCGATCCGCTGACGTCACGCGACTGCGGCTACCGGCCGCCACCCACGGTGTTGGCAGCGCCATCCCGCACCACGAGCCGGCTCAGTCCCACCGCGAGGCCAAACACCAGCAGCGCACCCACCAGGCCCGCCACCGCCGTCGCCAGCCCGGGCGAGGAGATTCCAGGAAACTGGTAATCCGCCAGCCAGGCTGGCACCGGCGCGTGCGCCGCGTGCTCGAAGCCGAGCTTCGCCGCCACCGCCTCCAGCCCGTCCGGCCACGGGCAGGCGAACGGCGCCGCAAACAACGCCACGCCCAGCGCCGCCAGCAGCCCGTACCTCACCAAGCCGCGGGCACCGCCGAGCACTGGGGTCGCCGTGCCGCCGACCAACTCCGGCCGCGCCCGCACCACCGCGGCGAATACCAGTGCGCTGATCGCGCCCTCGCCCAGCCCGATGATCATATGCACCCCCGTCATCGCCGGCAGCGCGACCACCCAAGCCACCGTGCCCGACCACGCCAACTGCCCGGCGCAGGCCAGCGCGGAGGCGACCGTCGAGCACCAGCCGGCGAAAGCCAACGCCGCCACCTGCCCGCGCAACCCGGGCAGCAGCCGGCTCACGCCACGGAAAACCGCCAACCCGACGGACGGCGCCACCACCGCCATGTTGAACACATTGGCCCCGAGCGCCGTCACCCCGCCGTCGGCGAAGAGGAAACACTGTGCGATCAGCACCGTCGTCATCACGATCACCGCCGCCGGCAGCCCGAGCAGCGCCGCGATCAGCGCACCGCCGATCAGATGCCCCGAGGTACCGCCCGCGACCGGGAAGTTCACCATCTGCGCCGCGAACACGAAGGCCGCGCCCAACCCCAGCAGCGGCACCCGCCGCTGCGGCAGTTCGCGTTGCGCCTGCCGCAGTGCCAGCCCCAGTCCGCCCGCCGCCAGTGCGGCCGCGGTCACGGCGGTTTTCAGATCAACGAATCCGTCGGGGATATGCATGGCGCGAGAATCCGGGTAGCGGAGCGGTTCAGAATCGTTGCTGCAAACCGATTGGTTGGGCGAGCGCGGAAGATCGTTGTCGGCCTCGACAACGGCAGCGCCCACAACATTCACGCTCGTCGCGCGACCGCCTCCGGCTTTGTTGCGTCACTTTCGCAATGCGCTCCCCGCCTGTTGTCTCACTCTCTTTCGGTCTGGTCCTGGCAGCCGCCACGCCAGCACGAATGGCCGGCGCCGCTCCCGTCCCGCCCATCGCTGAAGCCACCCCGGCGCTCCGCTCCTCCCTCGCTGTCACCGCTGAGTTCTGGGACAACGCCTCCGGCGGTCTCGCCACCGGCTCGCGCTGGAACGCCCTCGCCGATCTCTCCCTTGAGATGGACCTCGCCCGCCTCGGCGGACCCGCCGGCGCCTCGTTCACCGCACAGTTGTTCTGGACCGAGAACCAGCACACCGCAGCCGACTTCGCCGACCTCACCGGCGCCGCCAACCCCGTCTCCGGCCTCAACGCCGCCGACTCTTGGCGCCTCTTCAACTGCTTCTACCGCCAGTCCTGGGCCGACGACCGCTTTGCCGTGAAACTCGGCCAACTCGCCATCGACGACGACTTCATGGGCTCCGACTTCGCCAGCCTCTTCGCACACTCCGCCCTCGGCGCCATGCCCGCGCAGGTCGCGACTCCGCACAGCGCCGCCACCGGCGGCGGCAGCGCGTATCCCATCTACGCCGTCGCCGCGCCCGGCGTGCACTTCAGCGCAAGGATCAACGACACGCTCTCCGTCCAGCTTGGCGCGTACCACGGCGGCCCCGGCCCCGATGCACGCGGCAACCACGGCACTGACTGGGCCGATGGCTCCGGCCAAGGCATCGTCGTCTTCTACGAGGGCGCGTACTCCTTCTCGCTCGCCGGCCAGGCCTCCACCGTGCGCGCCGGCGGCGCCGTCCACACCGGCCGCTTCGACAACTTCGCCGCCCTCGCCACCGACGAGACCGGCCCGGAAGTCCGCAGCCTCTCCAGCTTCTATCTCGTCCACGACCTCGTCCTCGCCGCCCGCGACGCCGAGCACCCGCTCCTCGGCGCCTTCTGGCGTGCCGGCCTCAGCCCCCAGCTCGACCGCAGCGTCGTCGCCCGCTACGCCGACGCCGGCCTGAACTGGTTCGGCCCCATCCCGGGCCGCGCCGACGACATCGCCGGCCTCGCCCTCTCGTACACAGAATACGGTGACGCCTGCCGCCGGCTCGATCCCGCCCTCGCCGCCGCCGAGACCGCCCTCGAGCTCACCTACCGCGCGCAACTCACCAACCACCTCGCCCTCCAGGCCGTCGTCCAGCGCCACTTCAACCCGCGCCCCGCCGACGACGCTCGCCGTCACACCGCCACCGTCCTCGGTCTCCGCGCCGAACTCGCCTTCTGAGACAGCGACGGTTGATCCGAAACGCCCTCGCCGACAGGTCGCCCGCCCGTCACCGCGCCGCCTGGATCTCCAGCCGCGTGTCGCCGGCATCGTCCCGAGTGAGCAGCCAGTCCGTCGTGGTGATCTTGTCGAGAAACGCTTCGTCATGGCTCACGAGCAGCATCGCGCACGGGCAATCCGCCAGCGCCTCCTCCAGACAGAGGATACCAGGCAGATCCATGTGATTGGTCGGCTCGTCCATCACGATGAGGTGCGGACCACGCACGATGCCCAGCGCCAGGAGCAGCTTGCGCACTTCGCCCGGGCTCGGCAGCGCGCTCTCCAGCAGGCGGGCCGGCCGCGAGCCGAGGCGGCTGATCGTCGTCATCACCCGGCCGCACTCCACGTCCGGGAGCCGTTTGACCGCCTCCAGCAACGCCCGCGACTCCTCGGCGGAGATCTCCTGCGGCACCGTCACCACTTTCTCCGGCGGTAGTTGCAGTTGCCCGAGCAGATGCCGCACGAGCGTGCTCTTCCCGAGCCCGTTGGCGCCCTTCAGCGCGATGCGGCTCGTGCCGCCGATCGCCAACTCAGGGAAGTGCAGCGCCCGCCCACCTCCGAGCGGCAACTGGCCCGCCGGCAACCGCAGCAGGAAATCCCGCGGCATGAACGACGCACCATCGACCCAGATCCCGGTCTCGTAGCGTTTCTTCACCGCGAACTCGGCGCGCTGCGCCGCCACCTTGCCCGCGCGCTGCTTCATCTGCGCGGCCATCTTGCCGGCGTAGGCGTCCTTGCCGGTCAGCTTCGCGAGGGCGCGCATCGCGCGGCCGTCGTGATCGTTGGCGGGGATCTTCTTCTGCTTGGATCCACGCGCCGCGGCGGCCTTCTGGTCGGCGATCACCCGACGCCGCTGCGCCTCCGCCTGGAGCCGGTTCGCCGTGCGCCGCAACGCGTCGTTGGCGCCCTGCGCGAACGTCTCCTCGCGTTCCTGCTGCTCCAGCGCCTCGGTCACTCCGCCCGGGCGCAGCACCGCCGACGGCGGATCGAGCAACAGGCACTGCGAGCACAGCCCGTCGAGCAACATGCGGTCGTGGCTCACCAGCAACCCGATACCGTGAAAATCCTCCAGCGCCTGCCAGAGCAGCCGGCGCGCCTCGGCGTCGATGTGGTTGCTCGGCTCGTCGAGCGCTAGCACCGCCGGCTCGCGCCACAGCGCCACCGCGATCTGCGCACGTTTTCGTTCGCCGTGGCTCAACGTCGCCCAGCGCTCCGGCCAGTCCTCGCCCACCCGCAGCCGCGCCTTGAGCACCGCAGCGTCCGGTGCCCAGATGAAATCCTCAAAGAACTCCGGCGGCTCGTCGGTCCGCTGCGCCACGTAGAGCGCCAGCCCCTGCCGCTGCACCGTGCCGCCCTGCGCCGCGAGTTCGCCCGTGGCGACCTTCAGCAGGGTCGTCTTCCCCGCGCCGTTGGGACCGACGATGCCCGTCCACCCCGCCGGAAACTGCACGGTCAGCTCCGTGAACAACGGCGCGGTCATCCCCGGATGCGCAAACTCGACCGACTGCAGAATCAACTGGGCTGAAGCCATCCCTCCACCGTGAAGCCACGCCCTCCGCCCCCGCAACGCCAAGTTCACCGGGGCGGGCGCCGGCGCGGCCCATTGGCGCAAAAGATCTGATGGAGAAACAGGCGAGGCCGAATCCGGAGCTCGCCACCATCGCCATTGCTCTCGGCCCGCGCGATAGTGCGGAAGCCCGAACAAATCAACGGGCGACGCCGCTCAACAGGCGTCTTCCGGATTGGAGCAGTCGGAGCAACTCACCGGCGCGTAACCTCCGGTATGTGATCAAGCAAAGCCGAGAGACGGTCGAATGTTTGACCGGCAGCACAACCTGCTTCCGCCAGCGTGTTGCGCAGATACCCGCCACACTCGAGCGCTCCAGCGACATCAGGGCGGAACGATGTCGCGCTGATCGGGTGGCCATTCCCTGGGCCCTTGCCGAGCGCCACGAAGCCTGGCGAGAGACCATAGTGCTCGTAGCCACCGGTCCGGCCCAGGCCGGTCGTGACCTCGTTAACCAACCGCAGGCCGTCCCGCCTCTGCGCGCGGACCAGTGCCGCTACCGCCGCTCGAGCCTCTTGTCCGGTAAACCCCCACCTTGCCTCGGGTGCGACGTCGCCGTCCTCATTGACTGGGGAACGGATCTCTCACGCTGCCGTTTGCGCCGGGAACTTCTGCCGCTCGAGCCACCGCTCCAGCAGCTCGTCGGGATCCTCCTCGCTGGCGAAGAAACGTTCCTCGAGCGCGGCGAAGGCCTGCTCCGCCGCGGCACCGAGCTGCATCAACTGCTGGGCGCGTGCCTTCGGGTCGGCCGCGGGTCCCGCGGCACCGAACTGGGCGTTGGCCGCTACGGCCAGTGTTGCCATCTCTTCGGCACCGATCGCCCGCAGGGCCGTGGGCGCATACCACGCGAGGTCGCCGCGCCGGCTGCCGTAGTAGCCGGCGAAGCCGTGGTTCGCGACCCCGGCGGCAAACTGCCACACGGTGGCGAGAATTCGTTCGGGTTCCGCAAGGCGGTCGAAACCGACCTTGGCGAGGCGATCCATGGCGCGTTGGGCGGCGAGATCGACGATCATGGCGGGAGGGGGTTGAGGTTCCCGGGAAGTTACCCCGGGGCCACACCTCCCTCAATCGGCGCCGGCCGGTTTTGGGTGACGAGACGGTGACATTTTCCGCCACAGGGTCCGCCGGCTCCCCGCGCACGTCCGTGTTTTCGGGTTGGAGTCGCGCGAACCGAACGCGTCTCCTTCAGGCATGAGCCCGTCCGGATCGATCGCCCCCGCCCGCGCCGTCGCGCACTCCGGCTGACCACGCCCGAAGCCCACAGCGATGCTCGCGTTTCTCGAAACCATCCTGCTCGCCACCGCGCTCTTCGCGGCCACCAACGCCGACGATCTCGTGCTGCTCATGGTGTTCTTCGCCCAGCCGGGCGCGCGTACCCGCGGGATCGTCGTCGGCCAGCTGCTCGGGCTGGGCGTGCTCACCGGCGTGAGCTTCCTCGCCGCCTGGTTCGCGCTCGCCGCACCGCCCACTTGGCTGCCCTGGCTCGGGCT
>JAEXPL010000120.1 GCA_023446865.1 Verrucomicrobiota bacterium
CTCCATAGACGTTGCCGGCGGCATCGCCGGTCAGCGGCGGCATGAAGCCGTGGTGGAGGGTTGAGACGGTGCCCTCCGGGGTGATCAGGCGCAGGACGCCCGGCGAGCCCCAGCACTGGACGAAGACGTTGCCGGCCTCGTCGACCGCGATCTCGTCGGGCAAGGCGAACGAGGCGGCGGCCGCCGGACCGTCGGTGACGCCGTCGATTCCCGGTTGGCCGGCGAGAGTGGTGACAACGCCGGCCGGGGTGATTCTGCGGATGGTGTGGTTGTTTCCGTCGGTCACGTACAGGTTGCCGTGACGGTCGGCGGCGATGCTGCGCGGACCGAAGAACCGGGCGGCATCGCCGGTGCCGTCGGTGCTGCCGGATACGCCGGGTTGACCCGCGAAGGTGGAGACGACGCCGGCCGGAGTGACCTTCCGGATTGCATGGTTGCGGGCGTCCGCCACGTAGAGGCAGCCGTCCGGCGCGAGGGGGCAGCCGAGGTGGTCGCCGAACCGGGCGACGGTGCCGGCGCCATCGGTGCGGCCGATCGCGTTGCTCGAACTCACGCCCGCGATGGTGACCACGCTCCCATCGGGTGCGACGTGGCGCACGGTGGTGTCGTCGGCGACCAGCAGTCGGCCGGAGTCGGTGGCGGCGATTGCTGCGGGCGAGGTGAAGTTGGCGGTGGCGCGATCTCCGTCCCGGGACCAGCCCTGGCCATTGCCGGCGACGGTGACCACCTCGCCGGCCGGACCGACCTTGCGGATGACACCGTTGACCTGGTCGGCGACGTACACTTGGCCGGAGAGATCGGTTGCGAGACTGAGCGAGTATCCGAAGCGGGCGGCGGAGCCCAGCCCGTCCACCGCGCCGTATGCGCGGGCGGTGCCGGCGAGGTGCGAGACGAGACCGGCGGAGGTGGTCTTGTAGATGGCGGCATCGTTGCCGGAGAAAACGTTGCCGGCCGGATCGACGGCGAGGGTGGGCGGCGGAAGCTGGAACTCGGCGGCGAAGCCGGGGTAGTAGAGATCGGGATTGTTGTAGTCAGGATAGTGGTACCATCCATTCCGGTTCATCGGGATGTCGACACCGGCGAGTGCAGCGGGCGCGCGTTGGGCGGCGATCAGGAGATCCACCTCGGTGGCTTCGCGGCCGGCAGGGGCGACGATGGTGGTCACCTCGCCCTGCGGGGTGACCTTGCGGATGGCGTTGTTGCCGGTGTCGTGGACAAAGAGGTTGCCGGCGAGGTCGGTGATGATCGCCCAGGGCGTATCGAAGCGTGCGGCGCCGCCGCGGCCGTCGGCGTTGCCGAAGGTGCCGGGGGAACCGGCGAGGGTCGTGACGACACCGGCGGGGGTGATCTTGCGGATGGTGTTGTTGCCGGCGTCGGTGACGTAGGCGTTGGCCGCGGCATCGATCGCGATGCCGGAGGGACGGTAGAACCGGGCGGCGGTGCCGGTGCCGTCGGCGCTGCCATGGGCGGCAATGCCGGCGAGAGTAGAGACGTAGTAGGGGGTTGTGTAGGTGACCTGTGCGGCGGCGAGGGCCGCGCCCAGTGCGAGACTGAGCGCGGTGGCCGCGCGGAGGTTGGCGATGGAGGTGTGCATGAAAAATGGATGGTGCGCCGAGCGGCTGGAGTTCTCGTGGTCCGGTAGGGCGCTCGATGGATAGGACAACCGAGCGGGCGGAACCCGCTATTGGCGGCGGACGGGCGTGGTGCCGGCGCAGCGGCGCAGGCGCGGGTTGTGTTCGGGCGGGAAACTCTGCCAACCTGCGGCACGTTTTCTGCCGATGCCGCGAACCTTGAACATCCTGCCGTGGGACCGGCCGCTCTTGGAGCGGGCGGTGGCGCATTTTGCAGCGGGCTGGAGCGGCGGGGCGCTTGATCTCTCCGACCACATGGTCGTGGTGCCGACGCGGCAGGCTGGGCGACGGTTGCGCGAGGCCTTGGCTGTGCATGCCGCGGAACGTGGTGGCGCGGTGCTCGCGCCGCGCGTCGTCGTCCCCGAGCAGATACTCGATCTCGCGGTGGCGCCGGAGGTCGTGGTGGCCACGCGGGCGCAGGTGCTGATGGCGTGGGTCGAGACGCTGCGCGATGCGGCGTTGGACGAACTGCGCGAAGTGTTTCCGATGGATCCGCCGGTCCGGGATTTCGCGTGGGCGCTGCGCCTGGCTGGCGAGATGACGCGTCTGCAGGCGGCGTTGGCCGAGGGTGGACTGCGTTTCGCCGAGGTGGCGACTCGGGCGGGAGCCGGTTTCGAGGAGCCGCGGCGTTGGGCGCAGCTGGCCCAGCTCGAGTGCGCGGTGGAAACGCGGCTGGCGGCGCAGAGGGTCACCACGTTGCAGGCGGCGTCGATCGCCGCGGCGGCGGCCCCGGCGCAACCTCCGGAGGGCATCCGGCGCGTCGCGTTGCTCGGTGTGCCCGATCCGCTGCCCGCGCTGTTGCGTGTGCTCGAAAAGTGGAGCGAATGGGTGGCGGTCGACGTGCTGGCCTTCGGGCCGGAGGCCGGCGCGGACCTCTTCGACGACTGGGGCCGGCCGCGGCCGGAGGTCTGGCGCGAGCGGCCGCTGGAACTGGAGCCGTTCGAAAGACGTGTGCACCTGTGCGCCGATCCGGCGGCGCAGGCGGCGCGAATCGCGGAGCGGTTGGCGGTGACGAAGGACCGGGCCGGAGTTGTCGGTGTGGGGGCGGCGGATCCGGAGGTGCTGCCGCTGCTGGCGGGCGAGTTGAGCGGCGCCGGTTTGCCGTGCCATCTGCCGGAGGGGCGACCGCTGCAGCGGCACGCGCTGGCCGGGTTGATTGAGGCGTTGGCGACGGCCGTGCGGGCCGACGACTGGGCCAGCGCGTCTGCGTTGATGCGGCGGACCGAGGTGCTGGATCTGCTTGGTCGAGAGACAGGCGCCGCGTCCGACAGACTGCTCGCTGCGCTGGACAAGATCCACGCGGAGCACTTGCCGCCGACACTCGCGGAGGCGCGGCGGCACACGGACGAGCTGGAGAGGGATTATGCCGGATTCGGCGGGGCGCTCGCGCGGTTGGAGGCGCTGCTCGGCGAATTGAGACGAGGGGCGTTTCCGATGGCGTGGCTGGCCGCGCTCGCGAAGCTGCACGCGGGGCGTGAGCTCGATCTGACCCGTGCGGAGGATCGCGAGTTCGCCGAGGCGGCGGAGGCCTGGCGCGAGACAGCGGGCGAAGTCGCGGCGGCCGCACCGGCGCGGCTCCGGGCGGACGAAGCGTGCATGCTGGCGTTGCAGCTCTTCGGAGTCGGACGGATCTTCGACGACAAGCCGGCGGGGGCAACCGAACTCGACGGCTGGCTGGAGTTGATCTTTCGTGACGAACCGGTGCTGCTGCTCGCCGGGCTCAACGATGGTTGCGTGCCGGAGGCGGTGACAGGGCATGCATTCCTGCCGGAGTCGCTGCGCGAACGGCTGGGCCTGAAGACCAACACGCAGCGGTTTGCGCGCGATGCGTGGCAGCTGGCGGCGCTGGCAGCGTGCCGGACGGCGGACGGGCGGCTGGAGGTCTTCCTCGGGAAGACGTCGGCCGCGGGCGATCCGCTGCGTCCGTCGCGGCTGCTGTTCCAGTGCTCGGACGTCGAGTTGCCGCGGCGGGTGCAGTTCCTGTTCCGCGACCTGCCGCCGGTGGGGGGCAGCCTCGCGTGGCAGCGTGCCTGGCGCTGGCGCGTGCCGTGGGTGGGCGCACCGGAGCGGCTGCGGGTGACCGGGTTTCGCGACTATCTGGCGTGCCCGTTCCGCTTCTACCTGAAACACCGGCTGGAGATGGAGACGGTGGATGCGGCGAAGCGGGAACTCGATGCGCGCGACTTCGGAACGCTCGTGCATCGCGTGCTCGAACGGCTGGGACAGGATACCGCGTGGCGCGACTGCACCGACGGCGAGGAGTTGGCGCGGGCGTTCGAAGCCGCGCTCGATGCGGTGGTGGCGGCGCGGTTCGGCGAGGCTCTCTCGCTGCCGTTGCTGGTGCAGGTGCAGTCGGCCCGACAGCGGCTGGCGGCGGTGGCGCGGTTGCAGGCGGCCGAACGCGCGGCCGGTTGGGTGATCGACCGCACCGAATGGAAGCTGCCCAAGGGTGGGCTGGTGGTGGGTGGTCTCGCGGTCTCGGGGACGATCGACCGGATCGAGCGTCACGAGGCGACCGGGCGCTGGCGCGTGCTCGACTACAAGACCTCGGAGACGGCGAAGACACCGGCGAAGGCGCATCTGCGGCCGGATCGCGCCGACAAGGCGTGGCTCGACGCGGCGCGGGTCGACGTGGGCGGCAAGGCGCACCGGTGGACGGACCTGCAGCTGCCGCTCTACCGCTGGGCGGTTCGCGAGTTGCTGGACGCGCGCGAGGTCGAAATCGGCTATTTCAACCTGCCGAAGGCGGTGACGACGACGGCGATCGCACTGTGGGAAGAGTTTGACGACGCATTGCTGGAATCGGCTCTGCGTTGCGCGGAGGCGGTTGGCGCCGGGGTGAAGGCCGGGCGGTTCTGGCCGCCGGCGGAGGAGCCGGAGAACGACGATTTCGCGACCCTGGTGCACGGCAGCGCGGCGGAGAGCTTCGATGTGAGCGAGTGGCCGGCGGCGGCGCGGGGACAACCGAACGCGCCTGAGCGCGATGGGGAGGGCGGAGCATGAACGCGTTGCGGCATGAGATGATTTTTGCGTCGGCGGGCTCGGGCAAGACGTTCACCCTGACGACACGCTACATCCGGCTGCTTGCGCTCGGGGTGGCGCCGGAGCGGATCGTGGCGCTGACGTTCACGCGGAAGGCGGCGGGCGAGTTTTTCGGCGAGATCCTCAACCGGCTCGCCGGCGCCTGCGGCGACGAGCAGAAGGCGCGCGCACTCGCGGCGGCGGTGGGGCGGCCGGAGCTGACGACGGCGGACTTCCGCCGGTTGCTCCGCGGGATGGTCGGCGCGATGCACCGGCTCAGCCTCGGCACGCTCGACGGGTTTTTCGCGAAGATTGTGCGCGCGTTTCCGCTCGAACTCGGGCTCGGCGGCGAGCCGGGGTTGCTCGACGAGCACTCGGCGACGGAGGAGATGCGGCGGGTACTGGCGCAGTTGTTCGCGGCCCGCGGCGGGCTCACGCCGGAGCAACGCGATCTGCTCGAGGCGTTCCGGCTGGCGACCCTCGGCAAGGAGGAGAAGAACGTGGCGGAGCAGTTCGACGGCTTTGTGCGCGACCACCTCGCGCTCTGGCGCGCGGCGCCGCAGCCGGCGAAGTGGGGCATGGCAGCGCGGATCTGGCCGAAGGGTTTTCCTTGGAGCGGCATCGCGGACGACGCGGCGACGGCGCGCGCCGCGGAGGAGGGGATCGAGTGGGCGGCGCGCGCGGCCCTCACCGAGAAACACCCGGCGCGGCTGACGGTTTTCGC
>JAEXPL010000407.1 GCA_023446865.1 Verrucomicrobiota bacterium
ACTACGCCTCCCCGCGCGCCCCGCAGTACGCCCTCCTCAAGCTCCAGGCCATCGACAACCACCTGCCCGCGATGGACGACGCCCGCCTGCTCAACTACTTCGTCCACGCCTCCGACTACGTCCTCACCGACAAGGACTGGCAGCTCTGGCGCCGCCGGCCCGACGCCCCGCCCGCCGAACGCGTCGCCCCGCGCCGCCTCCGCACCAGCGCCGTCGCCCTCCGCGCCCCGGTGGAGCTGGGCGAACTCAGCCAGCAGTCGCTCTGGGTCACCGTCGACCTCCGCCCCTCGCTCCTCGGCCGCATCCGCGGATTTCTGTACAAGCAGCCGCTCGTCTTCCTCGTCGTCGAGGACACCGCCGGCGCCACCAGCCGCTACCGGATGCCGCCCGACCTCGGCCGCGGCGGCTTCCTGCTCAACCCGCTGGTCGAGAACCTCGAGAACTACCTCAACGCCGCTGGCGGCGGCGGTCCCGTCCGGCGCGTCGCGAAGCTCTTCGTCGATGTCGAGGGCGGTGAATCCTGTTTCCAGTCACAGGCCGAGATCGGCCTCTTCGCCGTGACCCCGGCCGAGGCGGGCCTGCGCTACCGGCAGGCGCTCGAGCGCGCCAAGCTCGCCGCACTCGGCCGCCCGCCAACCTCCATCCAATCCTACGCCCCGCCCTCCGAGGCGAAGATCAACGGCCAGCCCGTGCTCGTCGCCCACGCTCCCAGTCGCATCGAGTACGAGTTGCCCGCTGGCGCGACCACGATCACCGGCCGCTTCGGCTATCTCCCCGCCGCCTACGAGGGCGACGCCCGCACCGGCGGCGCCGAGTTCCGCGTCGTCTGGTCCGACGGCACCGTCGAGCACACGCTCTTCTCGCGCACCCTCGATCCGCGCAACAACCCGGCCGACCGAGGCCTGCACTCCTTCTCCGCCTCGCTCGCCGGCGTCACCGGCCGCGTCTTCCTCGTGGTCGACCCGGGCAGCGACAACGGCTGGGACTGGACCGCCTGGAGCGGGGTTGAAATCCGTTGAGCCGCGCCCCCATGCAACTGCGTGACGTCGATTCTCCACCGCACGCTTGCGCGTGGGGCCGGTCTCCGACCGGCCCTCTGCCGCGGGCGCACCGGCAGGAGCGCAGGGTGTCCGGTCGGAGACCGGACCTACGTCGCCGCGCGGCCATGCCAAAGTTCGCCCCGTGATGCCCGCTCGCGTTCCAGTTCCGACTTCGCCACGCCCCTGGTGGCTGCTCGCCCTCGGCGGCGCGCTGCTCGCCCTCGCCGGCCGCCTGTGGCTGATCCGTAACTACGGCACCGCGCTGCCCTACCGCGACGAGTGGAAGGCCGTCGCCATCGACTTGCTCGGCCCATGGCTGGCGGGCACACTCGACTGGCGGGCCTTCGTCGCGCCGCTCAACGACCACTGCCTCATCCTCACCCGCTCGCTGGCCTTCCTGCTCGTCCGCCTCAACGGCCAGTGGAACAACCTCCTCGAGACCGCCCTCAACGCCCTGCTCGTCGTCCCGCCGCTGCTGCTGATCGGCCGCACCGTGGGCCCCGCCCTGGGCCGCTCCGGCGCCGTCGCCTGGACGCTGCTCGCCGGTCTGCTCCTCGCGCTCCCGATCACGGCCGAGAACACGCTCTGGGGCATCCAGTCGCTGGTGTTCTTCCAGGTCGCGCTCTCGCTAGTCTACCTCTGGGCCGTCGCCACCCGCACCCGCTGCGATGCCGTGTGGTGGCTCGGCCAGCTCGCCGGCGGCCTCGCGCTGCTCACCCAGCAATCCGCCGTGCTCGCCCCGGTCGCCGCCGTGTTCCTGCTCGGCTGGCGCCTCGTCCGTGACGCGGATACTCGGCGCAACGCCGCCGCCGGCCTCGCCTTCGCCGCGCTGTGGATCGTGTGCTACCAGGCGCTCGCGCCGGACTTCACCGTCACGGCCGTTTTCCGTGCCGACTCCTGGCGCCTCGCGCTCGACGTCTGCCTGCGCCAGCTCGCCTGGCCGCTGCCCCACCCGGGCTGGGCCTTCCTCTTCTACGCGCCCTTCCTCTGGTTCGCCGCCGACCGCCTGCTGCTCCGCCGCCGGCTCGCCCCGGCCGACGCGCTCCTGCTCGTCGTCGCCCTCTGGGTCGGCGCCCAAGCCGCCGCCATCGGCTACGGCCGCGGTGGCGACACCGTCGGCTTCGTCTCCCGCTACTGCGACTTCCTGCTCTACGGCGTGAGCGTCAACGCCGCCTGCCTCCTGCTCCTTTGGCGTGAATCCGCCGGCCGGATTCGCCTCGCCGCCGGCCTGCTCGGCGCCACGTGGCTCGTCGCCCTCGCGCCCGGCGCGCACCACGAGACGGTCGCCAGCCATTCCGGCTACATCCTCATCCACCGCCCGGCCACCAACGCCGCCAACCTCGCCGCTGTCCGCGATTTCATCGCCACCCGCGATCCCTCCGTCCTCTCGCGCGACCGCGTGGGCGAGACGCTCTACACCTACCCGCCCTCCGTCGCCGAGTTGCTCGTCCAGTCCGGGTTCCGCGCGCTCCTGCCGCCCGAGACCGGCGCACCCGAGGCGCGTGCCGACCAGGGCCGCCTCGGCCTCATCGCCCGCGGACTGCCCGCGGCGTGGCCGCTTTTCATCGCTGCCGGCCTCGGTCTGATCGGTTTCGCCGCTTGGCGCCTTCGCCCCGCAGCACCCGTCCCTGAATCGGCGGAAACAGCATCCGCCTCTCCGCTCCTACTCGCCGCCCTTGCCGCGGCGCTCGCCGCCGCCGGAGCCGTCCTCTGGGCCGCGTGGCCGCAGCCATTCGTCTTCGCTCCCGCCGCCCGCTGGCAGGCCGCGTTTGAGCCGGCCCGCACGGATGTCGAACTCGCGGACCTGGTCTTCGTCCGCGAAACCCCGGGCGACGAGCTCGTACCCGGAGCCACCTCTGGCGCCGTCGCGCTCAACCGCCCCGAGATCGCGCGCTACTGGCACGGCACGCTCCTGCCCGACGCCTCGTTCTCCGCCATCCTCGCCGCGCGGCCCTTCGTGCTCCGCCACCGCTTTCTGGTGACTCCGGTCTGCGGCTGGCCCAACCGCGACGGCAGCGCGCTGCGCTGGCGCTTCCGCGATCCGGCCACCGGCGAGGAACGCTGGGAGGACCGCCTCAGCACCAACCCGCAGGGCGAGTTCGATCTCTGGACACTCGACGCCGCCGCCTACCGCGGCTGGGAGGCCTCGCTCGTGATCTTCGACGGCCGCACCGGCGACGCCGGCTGGATGGGCGTGGCCCGCCCCGCGCTCACCGACGATCCCGCCTTCGGCGCCGAATGGCGCGCGCTCCTCCGCGGCGAACGCGCCGAGGCCACGCACCGCACCTTGGCGGCCGGCACGCTCGCCGCCGCCGCGCTCGCCGTATTCCTCGGTCTCCGCGCGTGGCGGCACCGCACCGTCCCCACGCCATGAACGAACCGCTCCCTGAGCTCTCCGTCGTGCTGCCCTGCCTCAACGAGGCGCGCACGCTCGCCGCGTGCCTCGACGAGATCGCCGCCGCGTTCACCGCCCACAACATCGCCGGCGAGATCGTCGTGGCCGACAACGGCAGCACCGACGGCTCGCAGGCGATCGCCACCGCCCACGGCGCCCGCCTCGTGCCCGTCGCCGCGAAGGGCTACGGCAACGCCCTGCGCGGCGGCATCGCCGCCGCCCGCGGCCGCTACATCGTCATGGGCGACGCCGACGGCAGCTACGACTTCGGCCACCTCCCGCGTTTCCTCGAGCGCCTGCGCGCCGGCGCCGACCTGGTGATGGGGAACCGCTTCGCCGGCGGCGTGTTGCCGGGCGCCATGCCGTGGAAAAACCGTTACATCGGCAACCCGACGCTCTCCTTTCTCGGGCGGCTGTTCTTCCGCACCGGCATCCGCGATTTCCACTGCGGCCTGCGCGGGTTCTCCGCGGCGGCCTACCGGCAGATGGACCTGCGCACCACCGGCATGGAGTTCGCCTCGGAGATGGTCATCAAGGCCCGGCTGCTCGGTCTGCGTCTTGAGGAAGTCCCCACCGTGCTCCGGCCCGACGGCCGCGACCGCCCGCCGCACCTGCGCCCGTGGCGCGACGGCTGGCGCCACCTGCGGTTCATGCTGCTCTTCAGCCCGCGCTGGCTCTTCCTCTACCCCGGGCTCGCGCTGATGCTCGGCGGTCTCGCGACGGTCGTCGCGCTGCTCGGCGGCCCGGTGCGTCTCGGCGGTGTGGCCTTCGATGTGCACACGATGCTCTTCGGTGCGTTCGCCGTGCTCATCGGTTTCCAGGCCGCGGCCTTCGCCGTGCTGGGCAAGTTCTTCGCCATCCGCTCCGGCCTGCGCGCGCCGGAGGAGCGCTTCGAGCGGTTGCTCCGCGCGGCCACGCTCGAGGCCGGCCTCGTCGCCGGTGCGCTGCTCGCGCTCGTCGGGCTCGGCGTCTCCGCCGGCGCGGTGTGGATCTGGGGCCGACACGGCTTCGGCGACCTCTCGCCGCAGGCGATGTTGCGCGTCGTGGTTCCCGGCGCGCTCGCCCTCACCCTCGGCTGCCAGGTCGCGCTCACCAGCCTCTTCCTCGGCGTCCTGCGCCTGGATACACGCGACGATCGGCCATGAGCGACTCCGCCTCCTCCGCCCGCCGCTGGTTCTGGGCCGCCGTCGCGCTGACCGTCCTGAAGCTCTGGCTCACCGCCGCGCAACCGCTCTACGCGATCGGCCCCTCGGCCTACGACGACCTGCTCTTCCTCCGCCTCGGCGAGGCGATCAGCCGCGGCGAGTGGCTCGGCGCCTACAACCCGCTCACGCTGGCCAAGGGCCCGTTCTACCCGCTGTGGATCGCGGGTATGCACCTCCTGGGCGTGCCGCTCTTCTTCTCGCAACACCTGCTCTACGCCGGCGCCTGCGCCGCGCTGGTGCGCGCCTGCCGCCCCGCCCTCGCCTCCGCCGCGGCGCGCTTCGGCTTCTACGCGTTGCTGCTGTGGAACCCGATGACGTTCGACGCCTCCAGCCTCGGCCGGGTGCTGCGCCAACACGTCTACGTGCCGCTCGGTCTGCTGCTCCTCGCCGGACTGGTCGCGCTCTATTTCCGGCGCCGCGAGTCGTTCCGCCGCCAATGGCCGTGGGCCGTGCTGCTCGGACTCTCGTTCGGCGCCTTCTACCTCACTCGCGAAGAGACAGTGTGGATCGGCCCGAGTCTCGCGCTGCTCGCCGGCGCAATCCTCTTCGCCGCGTTCCGCGACTCCGTCCGCACCGCGCTACGCTCAGCCGTGGTACTCGGGCTGGCCGCGCTCTGCGCTCTCCCGCCGATCCTCGGCGTCGCCACGCTGAACCTCCGGCACTACGGCTGGTTCGGCACGGTCGAGTTCCGGGATCCGGCGTTCAACGACGCCTACGGCGCCCTCCTGTGCGTCCGGGTCGGCCCCGAACTGCCGCGCATCCCCGTCACCCGCGAGGCGCGCGAAGCGATGTACGCCGTGAGCCCCACCTTCGCGTTGCTCCGCCCGCAACTGGAGGGCGAGCTCGGCCGCGCCTGGGCGGGCATCTCCGCCGATGCCACCGGCAAACCGGCCGGCGACCTCGAGATCGCCGGCGGCTGGTTCATGTGGGCGCTGCGCGACGCCGTCGGCCTCTCCGGCCACGCCAACAACGCCGCCGCCGCCCACGCCTTCTACCGCGCGATGGCCGACGAACTGAACGCCGCGTGCGACTCCGGCCGCCTCCCCGCCGGCCCGCGGCGCAGCGGCTTCCTCCCGCCGTGGCGCGACGGCCAGAAACTCG
>JAEXPL010000491.1 GCA_023446865.1 Verrucomicrobiota bacterium
TGCACGAGGAGATCCAGCCGCGCCAGCAGGCGGTGGTGTTCCAGGCGTATCCGTGCCCCGGTATCCGCGGCGCCGATCATTTTGTCTCGGAGGTGGCCGACGAGGTGTTCAGCGGCATGGCCTCGAACCTCTTCGAGCGCGTCCGCGAGCAGAAGGGGCTGGCGTACTTCGTCCGCTCCTCGCGCGTGCTGGCGGTCGACACCGGGCTCTTCGGTTTCTACGCCGGCACCGCGCCCGACAAGGCCCGCGAGGTGCTCGACGAGATCGAGGCGGAGATCCGCCGCGTGCAGGAGGGCGGGATCACCCCCGAGGAGCTGCTGCGCTGCCAGACCCGCCTGAAGGCCGCGCGCCGGATGAGCCTGCAGACCAACGGCGCCCGCGCCATGCAAGCCGCGCTCAACGCCACCTACGGCCTGCCCGTCAACGACTGGAAGAACTACGACGCGAAGATCGACGCGGTGACGGTCGAGCAGCTGCGCGACTTCGCCCGCCGCCATTTCACGCCGGCGCAGCGCGTGGAGCTGGTCGTGCGGCCGTAGGCGGGCGGGACGGCGGCGGTGCCTCGCCGAGGCGAGGTCCGCCGCTCCCGGGGCGAATGCGGTCTATTTGGCCGGCGGGAGGTTCTTCGCGAGGAAGGCCTCGATGCGGGTGTAGAGTTCCACTCGCTTGCTCAGATGGGCCATGCCGTGGCCTTCCTCGCCGACGATGTAGGTCTCATGCGGGATCTTGAAGCGCTCCAGCGCTGCGATCAGTCGCTTCGACTGCTCGATCTCCACGGTCTGGTCGTCCTTGCCGCCGGAAACGAAGACCGGCACCTTGATCCGGTCCGCATGCCGGCCCGGCGAGATCGCCTCGAACTTCTCGGGCTGTTGCTTCGGGTCGCCGAGCTTGCGCAGCATCCGTCTGTAGGTGGGCGATTCATACTGGTCGAACTTCTTGTCCTTGATCAGCTGCTCCCAGTCGAAGACCCCGGCCAGGGTCACCGCGCAACGGTAGAGGTCGGGCTCGTTGACCACACCGGAAACCGCCAGATAGCCGCCGAAGGAGCCGCCCATGATCGCGACGCGCCGGCCGTCGATGAGTCCGGAGGCGATCATCGCCTTGGTCGCGTCGGTCACATCGTCATGCATCTTGCGGAAGTCCCACTCGTCCTCCTCGGGGAACATCCACCTGTATCCGGTGGAGCCGCGATAGTTCGGCTGGAGCACGGCGTAGCCGCGACTCGCGAGGAACTGGACCTCGCCGTCGAACCCCCACGTGTCGCGCACCCTGGGTCCGCCGTGGGGCAGGACCACGAGCGGCGGCGGATTCTGTTTCGAGGCGCCCGCGGGCATCGTCAGATAGGCGTCAAGCTGGTGGCCGTCGCGGGTCTTGAACTTGATGATGCTCATCGGCCGCATGCGCTGCGGGTCGATCCACGGGGCGGAGTTCTTGAAGAGACCGGCGGTGCGTTTCTCCAAGTCGACCCAGCTGTAGATCGTGGGCTGGCGATCGGAGAAGGTGGCGATGAGGAACAGGTTCTGTGCCTCGTCGCTGCCGATGATGCGGACGACCACGCCGGGGAAGAAGCCGTCGAGTGCCTTCTGCATCTTGCGGTATTCTTCGCTGAACCAGACCACGCGCGGGCCGTTGCGCTGGAACACGGCGCCCAGGATCTGGCGGTTCACGGGGTGGTGGTAGATCCAACCGTCGAAGTCGTATTCCTGGTCTTGCAGCAACACCTGCCCGAGCTGGCCCGTGGCGGCGTCGAGCAGCTGCAGGGCGCGGGGCTTGCCCTCCTGGCGCGGGCCGACGACGAGGACCTGGCCGGGCTCGTCACCGTGGCCGACCACGTCGATCTGTTCGAGGTCCACCGGGCATTTCTCCCAGCGGTTGTCGACCAGCCGAGACATCGCGACGTCGCCATTGTCGGAGGTGAACGCGAAGGCGAGGCGGCCTTCACGATCGGCCTGATAGCCGTACGTGATGCCGGGGCGTGGCACGGGATAGCGCGTCACGATGTGCTTCAGGTTGTTGTCCCGGGCGTCCATGAGATCCGAGCCGGACGAGCTCGCCCGGGTCAGGTCGATCAGGCTGCCGGTCTGGATGCTGGAGTCGACGATCGCCGCGCCGAGGTCCACGGGGTTCGACGAGAGGGCGTCGTAGCGGTTCCACACCAGCGGGCGGAGCTGGTCCTTCAATGGCACCGCGATCAACTGCGAGCCGCAATACTGCAGCAAGGGGTAGCCGCGACCGAGGGAACCGACATCGGTCGCCAAAAGACCGAGACCGTACATCTTCTGTTTCGAGAGACTGAAGATCAGTCGTGAGTTGTTCAGCCAGTAGGCCTCGTAGATATCCTTGTCGCCGGCGCCACCCACGGTCTCGAACTTCTGGGTCTTCAGCGAATAGACCAGGAGTTGGTGTTTATCCTCGCCGGCGGTGACGATTGCCGCGATATGCGTGCCGGCCTGATTGAGACGCGGCTCCTGGAGGAGGCGCGGGCGGAAAAAGTCCTGCACCGGAATCGGCTCGGTGGCCGGCACCGGGGTCACCCGGCTCAGGTCGAACTTTTCCGCGGAGGCGACCGCGGCGAGGAGCGTGCTGAGGACGGCGGCACCGAGGGCCCGCCGGATTTGGGGTCGTAGGTTCATGGTTAGGGGTTGGCCCATAGCCAAACACTCGTCGGGGAATGGACAACACGTATTCGTGCCGCGTGCGGACGCGCGTTGGGACGACGAACGGCGAGACGCGGAGCATCGCCAGGTTCCGAGCGGACCAACACACCGGTTCGGCAATCGCTCCTCGACCCGCCTCGGGATGAACTCGGCTCAGCTCGAGAACCAGTAGCTGAGCTTCAGGAGGAAGGTGTTCGTGGCGGGCATCCGGAAGACGCTGCGCTGCGCGTCGAGCAGCGGACGGTCGTCGAGATCGGAGGAATTGCCGGCGTAGTTCCAGACGAGGTGCAGCGTCGAGCCGGGCCGGTAATCCCAACGGAGCACGAGGCTGGACTTGAGGTCGCGCCAAGTGAAGTCGGGGTTGTCGAAGGTGTAGGTGCCGGCCGGATCCGCCACGGTGTAGCGGTTGGTGCCGGCGTGGTAGACGGGATCGAGCGCCCGAAAGCGCACGGCGGGGTCGCGATCGCGCGGGTCGGCGGCCTCGCGGAAGCTGCGGAAGCGGCCGCTGGTCACGTACGGGTTGGCGTAGTAGGAGAGGGTGAGCGCTGGCGTGAGATTGGCGGAGAGGTTGAGCGTGGCGCCGAGCGTGTCCTGGCGCATGCGGCTGACGAGGTAGTGCGGCGCGTCGGCGCCGGCGTATTGGAAGTCCTGGCGGTTGCCCTCGTAGTTCAGCCGGAGCTCGGCGTTGTAGATGCGGCCGAAGCGGGAGCTGAAGCCGGGGCCGAAATGACGGTAGTCGCCGGAACCGTCGACGGCGGCGCTATGGCCGAAGGCGAACCAGTATTGCCACGGACGCGAACTGTCGCTGCCGAGGCGCAGGTAGCCGTCGTAGCGCGCGGGGCGGAAGACCGCGGGGCCGCCGCGGAGCAGGCGCTGGTCGAGTCCGGGCGTGGCGTAGCCGACCTGGCCCCAGAGCGACCAGTTGTTGTTGAAGGTGGCGCCGCCTTGGACCCGGCCGTAGCGGCCGAGGTCGTCGCCGCCGAAGTTCTGGCGGTTCAGGACGGTGAGCTTGGTATTGTACCGGCGAAACCACTCCGTGGGCTCGGTGCGGACGTACTCGAGGTTGGCGGTCTCGCGGAGGTAGTCGGTGGTTTGGAGGTAGCCGAGGTCGTTGAGTTCGAGGCCGGGCGTGCGCCAGTCGAAGCCGGTGGAGTACCGCCAGCGGCCGCCGTTGTCCTTGCCGGCGTAGAGGCGCCCGCCGGTGCCGGAGAGCGAGGTGGCGGCGGGATCGCCGGGAAGATAGTCGGCGTCGGGGCGTTGGAAGTAGTGCACGCCGTTCTCGCCGATGGCCTTGAGCGCGGCGGCGGTCCCTTGGAGGTCGCTGGCGACGAGGCGTCCGTCGACGAAGTAGGCGTGGTCGCCCCAGGTATGGCGGAAGTCGAGGCCGGCGGTGAACGCGTCGCGGGCGAACTCGTTGCGCAGCTCGGGGGCGTCGAGGTCGCGGAGCGTGGCGGAGACGGAGCCGCCGAGCAGCGTGGTGTTGTCGCCGAAATCTTGTTGCACGCGGGCGATGAAGTAGTTCGTGCGCGGCTCGACGGCGGTGCGACGCCGGGTGCCGTCGCTCTCCTCGAGCAGGGCGGTCTCGCGGGCGGTGAGGGCGTAGAGTACACCGACGGTGAGGCCGCGGTCGGTCTGTCCGGTGACCTTGGCGGCGGTGAGGATGCGGGTGGTGAGCGGGACGGCCTTGTGCCCGGAGGTGTCGGGGTCGAGCGAGGGCTGGCGGCCGAGGCGCCGGGAGTAGAAGAGCAGGTCGTCGTCGAGGCCGAACTCGAGGGTGTTCTTGCCCTCGAGGAAGAAGGGGCGGCGCTCGCGGAAGAACGTTTCGACGGAGGAGAGGTTGAGCTCGGAGGGGTCGGCCTCGAGCTGGCTGAAGTCGGGGTTGAGCGTGGCGGTGAGGGTGAAGCTGCTGCTCAGGCCGAGCTTGAGG
>JAEXPL010000163.1 GCA_023446865.1 Verrucomicrobiota bacterium
GCGCGGCCGCCCCCGCCCCGGGGCGCCGCACGAATACACGGGCCGGCCATCGGGTCCGGCCCTGCGGTAGCGCGCGGGATCAGCGCCGCACAAACCGCCGCCGCCCGAGGGCGAGCAACGCCAGCACCGCCGGCAGGAGCACGCCAATGGCGCCACCGCCGCCGGAGCCGCCGCCACTGTTGTCGCCGGTCGCACCGGTCGTGGTGGTCGTGGCGTTGACGCCGCTGCTGGCGGCGCTTTCGTTGGCCGCGCCGTCGTAGGCGGCGACCGTGTAGTTGTAGGTCGTGCCGGCGCGCAACCCGGTGTCGGCGTAGCTGGCGGTCATGCTCGTGCCGATGGCCGTGCCGTTGCGGTAAATCCGATACCCGGCCACGCCGCTCGCCGGCACGCCGCTGGGCGCGGTGTCGGTCGAGGCCGTCCAGCTGAGCGTGATCTGGCTGGTCGAGAGCACCGTGGCGGCCAAACCCGTGGGCGCCGTGGGCGCCGTGGTGTCGGCCTGGTACTCGTCGGCGCCGAGGTCGGGGGCGCTGCCGGTCGGGCGGGTGTCGCCGTCGATGTCGACGGTGAGACCGACGATCGTGGTGCCGGCATCGACCACCGCGCTCCGGAGCGCGGCCAGGTGCAGGTCGCCGGCGGTCACATCGCGGAACCAGCCCGCTGCCGCAGCAGTGTAGTTGGTCGCCAGCGTCGCCGTGGCCGTGCCGGTGGCCGTGATGGGCCGGTTGGCGAGGTTGTTGCGGATCGCGCCGAGCGCGCCGCTGCCGGCGTACTCGATGGCGCTGGCGGCGGTGCCGGCCTGGTAGACGCTGTTGTTGTCGATCTGCGCGGTGGTCACGTCGGTGAGGCTGATCGCGGGCGTGGTGCCCGTGGTCGTGTTGTCCGCGATGAAGTTGTTGCGGACGATCGGCGACGAAACATCCGCGAGGACAAGGGCCCGCGCGCAATCGAGGATCACGTTTTCGGTGAACGTCAGATCGTCGGCGTGGCTGAAGGCCAGTGCGGCGGCCGTAGCATTGAAGCTGTTGCCTGTGATCGTCCAGCCCGAGCAGGCGGTGCCGGTGAGGCTCGCCCTGGTGAAGGTGCAGTCGTCGATCATGCCGTCGTCGGCCCCGGCGGTGATCACGACGGCGCCGTCGGCGAACGTCAGACCGGAGAGGGCGGTGTTCCCTCCGCTGATCGTCAGCAGCGCACCCGAGGTCAGGCCGGCGCCGGAGAGAGTACCCCGACCCTCCAGGATCAGTCCGGCGGTGCTGATCGTCAGGCCTGCGGTCGGAGTGTACGTGCCGACCGCGAGCGTGATCGTGTACGTGGCCGTCGGGTTCGCCGCGGCCGTGGTCAGCGCGGCCTCCAATTCGGCGGTGTTGCCGACCGCGAGGGCCTGCGCACCGGTGGACTGCGTGGTCACCGTCGCCGGCGCGCTCTGGGCACTCTCGTGGCCGGCGGCGTCGTAGGCGGTCACGGTGTAGGTGTAGGCCGTGGCGGCGGTCAGGCCGGTGTCGGTGTAGGCGGTCGCCGCGCTGGTGGCGATGGCCGTGCCGTTGCGGTGAATTCGGTATCCGGTGACACCGCCCGCGTCGCTGGAGGCGGTCCAGACGAGGGCGACCGCCGTGGGCGAAGTCGCCTGGCCGGAGAGACCGGTCGGGACCGTGGGCGCGGTGGTGTCGATCGTGCGCGTGGTCGCGCCGGACGTGCTGGTGGTGTTGTTCGCGGAGTCTGTGGCGGCGGCTGTCAGGCTGTAGGCGCCGTCGGCCAGCGTCACCGCGAGGCTCCAGTTGCCGGAGCCGTCGGCGGTGGTGGTGCCGAGCAGGGTGGCGCCGGCGTACACACGCACCGTGCTGCCGGCTTCGGCCGTGCCCGCGATGGATGTGGAAGAAACGGACGCAATGGTCGGCGCGGTGGGCGCCGTGGTATCGACGGTCCAGGTGAAGCTCGCAGGCGTGGCATCCACGTTGCCCGCCGCATCGATCGCGCGAACAGAGAAGGTATGCGAGCCGTCGGCCAAGCCGGTGAAGGTCGCCGGGCTGGTCGCAGCCGCATAGGCCGCGCCATCGAGGCTCGCCGCAAACGAGGCAGACGCATCTGCGCTGCTGAAGGTGAACGTCGCCGAAGCGCTCGCGCTCGGGTTGGCGGGTGTCGTGTCGAGCGACGTCTCGGGCGCCGTGGTGTCGACCACGATCGTCGGCAGCGTGAAGCTCGGCAGCGTGCCGTCGATCGCCACGCCCGAGCCATTGTTGATCGTGCCGCCGTTCAGATCGATGCTCGTGCTGGCAATGGCGATGCCGTCGGTATCCGTGTCGCCCGATTGCACGGTGTAGCGGAAGACCAGGCTGGGCGTGCCGCTGCCGGAAACGTAAGTCGCGTAACGTGTCGCCGTGCCGAGCGTGAGCGCCAGCCGCGGCGTGCCGCCGGTCGTGGCCACCGTCGCCGCCGCGGAGGTCGTCAGCGTGAAATTGAGCGCGTCGCCGGCCTTGTAGCTGCCGGCCGCGGGGGCGGAGAGCGCCGTCACCGTCGTCGGCGGCGGGGGCGGTAGCGAGGCCAGCGCCAGGGTATGATAGGCGATGCCGCCCGTACCGAGGAACAAGACGGTTCTCCCGGACAACGCACTCGAGCTGGTCGTGTTCACCGCCACCGGCACCAAGCTTGGGGTCGTCAAACCGTTGCCCAGCTGGCCAGCCCAATTGATTCCCCAGGCCACCGCCGTTCCATCGCTGCACAGCGCCAGCGATTGGTCCAGCCCGGCCGAAACCGCCACCACCGTCTTCCCGGAAAGGGCGCTCGTCCCGCCGGCCGTGTTCACCGCCACCGGCACCGTGCTTTGATCCGTCGAGTTGTTCCCCAGCCGGCCGGAGCCATTGTTTCCCCACGCCGCGACCGTGCCATCGTTGCACAACGCCAGCGAGTGCATGGATCCGGCGGACACCGCCACCACCGTCTTGCCGGCCAAAGCGCTCGCCGTGTTCACCGCCACCGGCACCTGGCTGTCGCTCGTCGACGCGTTCCCCAGCTGGCCATATCGATTGCCTCCCCAGGCCGCCACCGTGTCGTCGCTGCACAATGCCAGCGAGTGCGTACCCCCGGCCGCCACCGCCACGACCTTCTTCCCGGCGAGCGCGCCGGTGTTTACCGCCACCGGCACCTGGCTGAGCGTCGGCGAAGTGTTCCCCAACTGGCCGTATACATTACTTCCCCACGACGCCACCGTGCCGTCGCTGCACCACGCCAGCGAGTGATGGTCTCCGGCCGCCCCCGCCACCCCCGACTTCCCGGCGAGCGCGCTCGTCCCGCTGTCCGTGTTCACCGCCACCGGCCCCCGGCTGTCGGTCGTCGCATCGTTACCCAGCCGGCCGTAGGAATTGTAGCCCCAGGCCGCCACGGTGCCGTCGCTGCACAGCGCCAGCGAGTGCGAGCCTCCGGCCGCCACCGCCACCACCGACTTCCCGGCGAGCGCGCTCATGCCGCTGTCCGTGTTCACCGCCACCGGCACCAGGCTTCCATCCGTCGAGTTGTTCCCCAGCTGGCCGCACCAATTGGTTCCCCAGGCCGCCACGGTGCCGTCGCTGCACAACGCCAGCGAGTGCTCGTACCCGGCCGACACCGCCACCACCGTCTTCCCAGCGAGCGCTCCGATGCCGAGCACGTCCACCGGCACTGGGCTATTGGTCGTCAAACTGTTCCCGAGTTGGCCGAACCCGTTGTCGCCCCACGCCACCGGCATGGAAGCGCTCGTGTGCGTGTACGGCTGGCCAAGCGTGAAGCCGCCGGCCAGCGGAAGGTCATCGAGACCGCCGATGATGTCCGTGCCGCTGGCGTTGACGTCCAGCCGCAACGTGCCGGTGCCCGACACGCCCGTCGCCGTCACGATGTACTCCGCCTCCGAACTGCCGGCCACGACGCTGGAAAGCGTGCCCGTCGCCGAGCCGTCGACCGGGGTCAGCGTGAAGTCGGAGCTATCCACGCCGTTCACCGTCATGTTGAAGGTCACCCGCCACGTCAGGGTGTTGGCCGTCGTCACCGGTCCGGGCTGCAACCGCGCGATCGAGGTCACCACCGGTGGAACATAGATGATGGCCCAAGCGGGGGGCACCATGGAGAGCGCCAACAGGGCCACCACGCCGAGCCGGCGGGCAGCACGCAGAACGATCGAGGGGAGGCAGTGGGGAGCCGGTTTCATAGCGATTACAAAGCGGATCTGATCGGCACCCAACGCCTCCAACTTCAGTAATTTGTGGATTTTTCTCCACCAGCCGTGCCGTCCTGTTCCCAGCCCCGACTGGCGCACCGATCCGCGGTTTCACCACCCTCACACCGCCATCCCCCACCGGCGCCCCGGGCGGAATGCTCGGCACCGGCTACAGGACCACCCGAGTCCACCCGCTCGCGGCCGCCGGACCAGGCTCCCGCCCGCCCGCCGAGCCTTCGCTTTGGCATCAGGCCAACGCCGCACCGGCACAACCAGGCTTGAGAACTGGCCGCGGACTCCCGTTCACAACCTAACCACAGGCCCTTGCCGACAACATTTCTGTCTGGCGTGCCGGAACACCTGCCACCGCAATCCGCGACTGCCCACCGGCCCGATGCTCTTCGCCTTCCTCACCACCATTCTCTGGTCGTTCAGCGCGATCTTCGCGCGACGGTTGGTCGACACACTCGGCAGCACGCTGGCGAACTTCAGCCGGCTGATTCTCGCGACCGTGTTGCTCGGCCTGTGGGCGTTCACCGCCGGACACGGCATCGCCGGCGACGGTTTCCGCTGGTACCTGTTGAGCGGAGTCGTGGGCTTCGGGTTAGGCGACATCACGCTCTACTTCGCTCTCGCCCGGATCGGCTCGCGTCTGACCATCCTGCTCACCCAATGCCTGGCGGCGCCGCTGGCCATCTTCATCGAGTGGCTGTGGCTCGGCACCACGCTCACGCCACTGCAGCTCCTCTGCGTCGCCGGCGTGCTCGGCGGGGTTTCAGTAGCGCTGATTCCGAAGGACAACCCGCACCTGCCGCGTGCCACGCTGTGGAGCGGCATCGGTTTCGGCGTGCTGGCGGCGCTCGGGCAGGCGCTCGGCGCGGTCGTGAGCCGCAAGGCCTTCGATCTCTCGCTCGCTTCGGGCGTCCGGATCGACGGCGGCACCGCCGCCTTCCAGCGCATCCTCGGGGGCTTCGCCTGCGGCCTGCTCGCGTGGTGGCTGCTGCGCCACCGCGAAGGCGAGCACCACTGGCACCAGCTCACCGGCGCGCTGCGTACGCGCCGTTTCCAGCTCACCCTGCTCGCCGCCGCGCTCTGCGGACCCGTGCTCGGTGTCGGCTGCTACCAGTGGGCGCTCGCCACCGCGCCCAGCGGGCTGGTGCTGCCGATCGTCGCGCTCTGCCCTGTCGCAATCATCCCCTTCAGCTGGTGGCTCGAGGGAGATCGCCCGAAGGCGCGCTCGCTGCTGGGCGGTGCCGCCGCCGTCGCCTGCGCCATCGCGTTGGCGCGCCTGCGGACCACTTGAACCCGGAGCCAAGCGCCGCCACCCCGTTCCGCCACTGAGAGGCAGGTGCTCGTCCCTCGACTCTCGCCCCTCGCCGGCCTCGTCGCCGCTCAGATGTAGTACATCGGCTCGGCACCGTGCAGCGCGAGCTTGTCGAGGGTGATCGCGCGGGTCTTGGCAGCGAGCACGTCGCGGACTTCGGTGAAAGCCGCCGCCACCCGCTTGCCGGATCGGCCCTGCTTGCCGGAGCCGTACTCCAGCAACGCTCCATCGACCAATTCGATGATGTCGAAAAGCGTGATGAGCTCGGGACTGCGAGCCAGCGTGTAACCGCCCTGTTTGCCCCGTCGGCTGTTCACCAAACCGCCCTCGCGCAGCTCACCCAAAATCTGCACCATGTAGTTCGGCGGCACGGCCTCTTCCTCGGCCATCGTCTCGATGTGGGCGAGCTCCCCCTTCGCGTGCAACCGCGCCATGTGGGCCAACACGCGACAGGCATATTCGACCTTTACCGAAAGTTTCACGAGACCAACCGGTTATGGCCGAATCTTGGGCGAGCAACCTAAAATTGCGCAATTTGCCAACCATCAGCCCAACCCGGCCCGCTTTCGGCGCCAATTTTCGGCGGCTCTGCGGAACCGCCGAGGCCCGAAGATTTCCTTGTGTCCACCGCCCAAAAAACGACACTTTGGGGCCTTCAACAAACCCTCATGGCCGCACCCGAAGACCTCCCGCAGAACACCCCTGCCAACCAGCCCATCGGCGAATCCTACGACGCCTCCAAACTGGGCAAACTCGAAGGTCTCGAAGCGGTCCGGAAGAAGCCGGGCATGTACATCGGCGGCACCGATGAACGCGCATTGCACCACTGCGTTTCCGAAGTGCTGGACAACTCCGTCGACGAGCATCTCGCCGGCCACTGCAGCACCATCGACGTCACCATCCACCTCGACGGTTCCATCTCCATCCGCGACAACGGCCGTGGCATCCCGGTCGACATCCACCCCCAGTACGGCATCCCCGGCGTCGAGATGGTGCTGACCACGCTGCATTCGGGCGGCAAGTACGGGCAGGGCGGTTACAAGTTCTCCGGCGGCACCCACGGCGTCGGTGCGAAATGCGTCAACGCCGTCTCCGAGTGGTTCGAGGTCGAGGTCTCCCGCAACGGCCAAGTCCACCACATGACCTTCGAGCGCGGCAAGACCACCAAGAAGCTGGAGGTCATCGGCAAAGCCAAGGGCACCGGCACGCTCATCTCCTTCAAGCCCGACCCCGAGATCTTCAAGGACACCACTGTTTTCCAGTCCGACATCATCAGCCGCCGCCTGCGTGAGTTGGCCTTCCTCAACTCCGGCCTGCGCATCAATTTCACCGACGAGCGCCCCGCCAATCCCAAACCCGAGACCTATTTCTACAAGGACGGCGTCGTCGAGTTCGTGAAGCAACTCAATACCGGCAAGGCCGCACTCCATCCCACGCCCATCCGCATCGCCAAGGAAACCGCCACCACGATCGACGGCAAAAACGCGGAGGTCCACGTCGAGGTCGTCCTCCAGTACAACGACTCCTTCAACGACCTCGTCTTCTGCTACACCAACACCGTCCATAATCCCGACGGCGGCACCCATCTCTCCGGTTTCCGCTCCGCCCTCACCCGCGCCATCAACCAGTTCGCCCGCGCCAACAACATCCTCAAGGAAAAGGATCCCCAGATCACCGGCGACGACGTGCGCGAAGGCCTCGCTGCCGTCATCTCCATCAAGCACAGCGACCCGAAGTTCGAGTCGCAGACCAAGGTGAAGCTCCTCTCCCCCGAGGTCGAAAGCATCGTCGGCTCCGCCACCTACGAAGGCCTGACCTTCGCCTTCGAGTCCACCCCGGTGATCGCCAAGCGCATCATCGAGAAGTCGCTCGTCGCCGCCCGGGCCCGCGAAGCCGCCCGCAAGGCCCGCGAGACCATCCGCAAAGGCGCCCTCTCCGGCGGCGGCCTCCCCGGCAAGCTCGCCGACTGCTCCGAGCGCGATCCCGCCCTCTGCGAGATCTACATGGTCGAAGGCGACTCCGCCGGTGGCTCCGCCAAGCAAGGACGCGACCGCCGTTTCCAGGCCATCCTGCCCCTGCGCGGCAAGGTCCTCAACGTCGAGAAGGCCCGCATCGACAAGGTCCTCGCCAACGAGGAAATCCGCACCCTCATCACCGCGTTCGGCACCGGCATCGGCGACATTGAGGGCGAGGGCGCGTTCGACGTCTCCAAGGCCCGCTACCACAAGATCATCATCATGACCGATGCCGATGTGGACGGCTCCCACATCCGCACCCTCCTGCTCACCTTCATCTACCGCAAGATGCGCGGCCTCATCGAGCAGGGCTACGTCTACATCGCCCAGCCGCCGCTCTACCGCATCAAGCGCAAGAAGCGCGAGCAGTACATCGACAACGACGACCAGCTCAACCGCATCCTCCTCGAGCTCGGCTCGGAGGACATCACCCTCACCCGCCTCGCCGACCACCACACCTTCACCCCGCAGCAGGTCGACCGCATCGTCGAGACCCTCGCCACCATCGAGAAACTCGGCGCCGGCGTCACCCGCCACGGCGCCGCCCTCGTCGAATACCTCGACCACCGCCGGCCGGACACCAACGAGCTCCCCCGCTACGTCGCCCGTATCCGCGAAGGCAACAAGGAGAGCCACCGTTTTCTCTTCAACGACGCCGACCGCGCCGCCTTCAACACCGAGATGAACCTCGATGCCGACCTCGGCGGCACCACCGAGAACGGCAACGGCGACACCCCAAAACCGCCACCGCCCGAGACGCCCCGGCGCGTGAAAATCCACGAGATCTACGAGGCCACCGAGCTCACCAAGCTCCTCAAAACCCTCGCCACCTCCGGCCTCGACATCGCCCGCTTCGCCCCCGCCGAGGAGCCTGTCTTCCTCCTCACCGAAAACGCCGGCCTCAAGACCGAGTCCAAGACTCCCCTCGCCGGCCCGTTGGAAATCGTCGCCCATGCGCGCCAGATCGGCCGCCGCGGCCTCACCATCCAGCGCTACAAGGGTCTCGGCGAAATGAATCCCGAGCAGCTCTTCGAGACCACGATGGACCCCGAGAAGCGCCGCCTCCTGCGCGTCAACATCGCCGATGCCGCCAAGGCCGACGAGATGTTCACCCTCCTCATGGGCGAGGAAGTCCCGCCCCGCCGCCAGTTCATCGAGGACAACGCCCTCAACGTCCAGTTCCTCGACGTGTAACGCCTCCGGCTAACTCAGAACGCAGAATGGAGAATGATGAAGTGAAACGCGTTTCCTCCTCCTAAGTTCTGCATTCTGCACTCTCCACTCTTCCTTCGCTTCCATCGTGTACACCGCCAACGAAAAAGTCGCGCCGGCCAACATCACCGAGATCATGCAGACGGCCTACATCGAGTACTCGATGTCGGTCATCGTCTCGCGCGCCCTGCCCGACGCCCGCGACGGCCTCAAACCCGTGCAGCGCCGCATCCTCTACGCGATGCTCCGCGAAGGCCTCCTGCACAACCGCCCCTACGACAAATGCGCCGGCGTCGTCGGTGAAGTGCTGAAGAACTACCACCCGCACGGCGACTCCTCCGTCTACGATACCCTCGTCCGCCTCGCGCAGACGTGGGTGATGCGCTACCCGCTCATCGACCCGCAGGGCAACTTCGGCTCCGTCGAAGGCGACCCCGCCGCCGCCTACCGCTACACCGAGTGCCGTCTCAACGAGATCGCCGAGGACCTCCTCAAGGACATCGACGAGGACACCGTCGACTTCGTTCCCAACTACAAG
>JAEXPL010000027.1 GCA_023446865.1 Verrucomicrobiota bacterium
ACGCGTTGGAGTTCGCGGCGCGCGATTTCCGAGCCGCCGAGGCGGCCGGAGGCCTGGATCTTGATGCCGTCGGCGCCGAGGCTCATGGCCATCTGCTTGGCCTTCTTGATGGCGCGGCGGTAGGAGATACGGCGCTCGAGCTGGAGGGCCACGTTCTCGGCGACGAGCTGGGCCTCGATCTCGGGCTTCTTGACCTCCTGGATGTCGAGGAGGATCTCCTTGCCGGTGAGCTTGGCGAGATCTTCCTTGATCTTCTCGACCTCCTGACCCTTGCGACCGATGACGATGCCAGGACGGGCGGTGAAGATCTTGACACGCACGCGGTTGGCAGCGCGCTCGATGAAGATGCGCGGCACGGAGGCGAGCTTCAGCTTGCCCATGAGCTGGGCGCGAATCTTCTGGTCCTCAGCGAGGAGCAGGCCGAATTCCTTCTTGCGCGCGAACCAGCGCGACTGCCAGTTACGGCGGACGGCCAGACGGAAACCGATCGGATTGGTTTTTTGTCCCATGGCTTTACTTGGTTGCGGCGGCTTCGGAGAGGACGATGCGGATGTGCGACATCTTCTTGCGGCGGGGCATCGCGGTACCGCGAGCGCCGGCCTTGAAGCGCTTGAGCACGGGACCGTTTTCGATCACAGCGCTGGCGACAACGAGATTGTCGGACGAGAGGTTGTTGTTGTTCTCCGCGTTGGCGATGGCCGACTTCAGCGTCTTGACGATGAGGCGGGCGGACTTGCGCGGGATGAGGGTGAGCAGTTCGACGGCCTCGGGCACGGGGCGTCCCTGGATTTCGCGAGCGCCCTCGCGCATCTTCTTCGGGGACATGCGGGCGAACCGGGTAAGAGCTTGGACTTCCATGGTGGTGGTGTTTTGCGGCTGGCCGCCGGCGCCGATGAGGCGGGCGGCCGTGCCCAGTTACATCAGACGGCCTTGGCGGTGGTGGCGCCGTGCGCTTTGAAGAAGCGCGTCGGGGCGAACTCGCCGAGCTTGTGGCCGACCATGTTCTCGGTCACGAAAACCGGGACGAAGGCCTTGCCATTATGGACGTTGAAGGTGGAGCCGACGAAGTCGGGGGTGATGGTCGAACGACGCGACCACGTCTGGAGGGGCTTCTTGTTGTTGGCCTTCTTCGCCTTCTCGAACTTTTCCGAGAGGTGCGGATCGACGAAGAAGCCTTTCTTGATTGAACGGGCCATGGCGTGAAATCGTTTGGGTTACGCGGCGGTTGGGTTTATTTCTTGCCGCGCGGCGGACGGCCGTTCTTGCGGGTGATGATGAGGGCGTTGGTCGTCTTGGAGCGCTTGCGCGTCGGGAAGCCCTTCGCGAGCTGGCCCCACGGCGAGACGAGGTGCTGACGACCGCCACCGCCCTTGGACTTGCCTTGGCCACCACCGTTGGGGTGGTCGACCGGGTTCATCGCCATACCGCGAACGCGGGGGCGACGGCCGAGCCAGCGATTGCGGCCGGCCTTGCCGAGGGACTGGTTCATGTGGTCGCCGTTGCCGACTTCGCCGATGGAGGCGCGGCAGCGTTTGTTGACCATGCGGATTTCGCCGCTGGGCAAGCGCAGGATCGCGTTGTCGCCTTCGATCGCGACGAGCTGGGCGGAGTTGCCGGCCGAGCGGGCCAGCGCAGCGCCGTGTCCGGGCAGGAGCTCGACGCAGTGGATGAACGTGGCCGCCGGGATGAGCGAGAGCGGGTAGGCGCAGCCGGGGAGAAACTCCTCGGGAACCTTGTCGCTGGAGAGCACTTTCGCGCCGACCTTCAGGCCCTTCGGGGCGATGATGTAGCGCTTCTCGCCGTCGACGTACGCCAAGAGGGCGAGATTGGCCGAGCGGTTGGGATCGTATTCGAGCGCTTGGACGACCGCCGGAATCTCGATCTTGTCGCGACGGAAATCAACGATGCGGTACCGACGACGGTGACCACCGCCGCGACGACGCGAGGTGACGCGACCGTAGCAGTTGCGGCCGCCCGATTTGCGGGTCGACTCGGTGAGGCGCGCCTCGGGCTTCTTCTTCGAGAGCTCCGGATCAACATTAAGGATCAGGTAGCGCTGAGTCGGCGTGATGGGACGGAATGTCTTGAGAGGCATGGTGGTGTCTCCAGGTGGGCGGCTCAGGCGAGCTCGATCTTGTCGCCCTGTTTGAGGGTGACGATGGCCTTCTTGTAGTCACCGCGAACGGTCGGGAGACCGTTGCGCGCGCGCTTCGGCTTGCCCTTCACGTTGACAACGTTCACGCGCTTGACGGTGACCTTGAACGTCGATTCGACGGCGGAGCGGATGTGCTGCTTCGTCGCCTCGGGGAACACCTCGAAGGTGTACTGTCCGAATTCGGACGACTGCAGGTTCGACTTCTCCGTCATGCGGATGGTCTTGAGGACTTGGTAGGCGGGCTTCATCAGTTGCCTCCCTTCATGCGGGTGAGGACGTTCTCGAGGGCCTTCTCGGAAAGGATCACCTTCCGGTACTGGGTCAGGTCGAGGGTGTTGAGTTGGGTGGCGTCCTGGAGGCTGAGCCGCTCGATATTGGCGGCCGCGCGACGGACTTCGGTGCCGAACGGGGCATCGACGATGAGGATCTTACCCTCGGGGGCGATGCGTCCCATGAGCTGGCTGATCGCCTTGGTCTTGGCCGAGGCGGCCTCGAAACGCTCGATGATCTCGATCTCGCCGGCGACGGCGCGATCGAAGAAGGCGCGGCGCAGGGCGAGATTCTTCACCTTGGCGTTGATCTTCTGGGAGAAGTCCTGCGGGCGCGGTCCGAAGACGACGCCACCGCCGGACCACAGCGGAGAACGGGTCGAACCAGCGCGAGCGCGGCCGGTGCCCTTCTGCTTGAACGGCTTCTTGCCGCCGCCGGAAACCTCGCCGCGGGTCTTGGTGCTGCGCGTGCCCTGGCGGGCGTTGGCGCGATGGGCAACCGCGACCTGCTTCACAGCCTGCAGGCCTTTGTCGCCTTCGAAGGTCTCGATCGCGTCGAAATCCTTCTCGACGAACTGCGAGCCATCAACGGTGTAAACTTTGAGCTTCATGTCTGGGCGCTCCTTTAGGCTTTGGCCGCCTTGATGGCGGAGCGGATGATGACGTCGGA
>JAEXPL010000057.1 GCA_023446865.1 Verrucomicrobiota bacterium
CCCCCGGCGATCTCGACCCCACCTACATCGAGACCAACATCCCCTGGGTCATGCGCTGCATCGGCGACGATCGGCAGCTCAACTACATCCTCGTCGACTACGCGCTCCGCAAGATGGGCTACAAGCGCCCCTGCATCATCCGCGCCTCCAGCCGCTACGGTCGCTTCGGCGTGCGCGAGATCCGCGACAGCTGCCGCCGCCTCGGCACCCCCAGCGTCATCGAGATGGCCTTCAAGGACGGCGCCACCAATTTCGACATGCAGCTCGACCGCATCGCCGAATACCAGCCCGACGTGATCTTCTGCTGGGGCAACGGCCCCGACTCCGCCCGCGCGCTCAACGCCATCCGCGCCCGCGGCTGGAAACAGCCCTTCCTCACCTGCGACCGCGCCGTCACCGCCGAGTTCGTCCAGATCGCCGGCGCCAACGCCGAGGGCGTCATCGCCGGCTACCCGTGGGACCCCGAGCGCAAGGATCCGAAACTCGACGCCTTCCGTGCCGCGTTCAAAGCCCGCTGGGGCGTCGAACCCGACACCTACGCCGCCCACGCCTACGACGGCATGAATATGCTCCTCTGGGCCATCCAGACTGTCGGCCTCAACCGCGCCAAGATCCGCGACGTGCTCGCCTACCGCTCCGAGCCCTTCGACGGCGTGACCGGTCTGATTCCGTTCAGCTCCGCCCTCGACGACGCCGGCGATGTCTTCCTCGCCATCCGCGAGAACGGCAAGTGGGTCTACCACTCCCGCGAGGAGCTCGGCATCCCGCGCGGCAAGGTCATGGAACAAAACCGCCGCGAGCGCGACCAGGCCAAGGCCAACTGACGCTTCCAGCGTGCCGGCCCAAGCACACAGCCTACCCGCTCTCCCTGCCTCACCCCGCGTCGGCCCACGACGCGGGGTGTTCGGTAGATTGCGCCCCGCACCGGCCCGCGCTGCCGCTCTCGGGCTCGTCGTGCTTGCCGGCGCCGCCGCCCTGCCCGCCGAGGAACCGTACCGCAATCTCCGCGACGCCAATCTCGCATACAACGGCCCCGCCGAGGACTTTGCCAACCTCACCGAGCTCCGCCTCGGCTGGTTCGGCCCGAACGACGCCGCCGACCCGCTCACCGGCGACCTCTGGTGCGCCGCGAACCTCGCCGTCGACGAGGCCAACTCCGCCCCCCGTAGCGGAACGCCTCGCGTTCCGTCCGACCCATCTCCGGGTGGTGGGGCGGGCTTCATGCCCGCCAGTTCGGCCCCGCCCGCGCCTTCCGCTTCCGAGCGCTCGACACTCGACGCTCGTCCCTCGACTTCCGCCACAGGTCCCTCGACTTCCCCGGACCTCCCCTTCCGCCTCGTGCCGCGTTGGGCGCCCGATCCATGGCGCGCGGGCGTCTCGTTGCTCACCCGCATGGTGTACGACGAGCAGCCGCTCGCGTTGCTCGGCTCCGTCGATTCCGCCTCGACCCACCTCGCCGAGCAGGTTGTCGCCAAGGCCCAGCTACCACTCCTCAGCCCCTTCACCACCGACAAGTCGCTCACGCTCGCCGGCGTCTCGTGGATGTTCGCCTTCGCCCCCTCCGACGCCGCCATCGCCCGCACTCTCGTCGACTCCGTCCTCGCCACCGATCCCCGTCAGCCCGAATCCCCGTCCGGCGCGCCGAAATCGGAAATCGGAAATCCAAAATCGAAAATCTTCCTCCTCTCCGGCACCGACCATGAATCGCGCCTGACCTCCCGTGAGGTGATGCGCGAATTCTCCCGCCGCGAACGCCTGCCCGACTCCCGCTTCGAGATCGAGCCCGCGCTGCCCGTGCCCCCCGAGGTGCTCGCGGCCGTCGAGCGCGCCGCCCCCACGCACGTCGTCCTCATCGCCACGCCGGAAGACTCCGCCCGTTGGCTGACCACGCTCCGCGAGCGACTGGTCCAGCGAGCACCGGCCGGCGCCCCGCTCTTCTTCGGTTCGCACACCCTCGGCCGCCGCCGCTTCCTCGAGTTGGCCGGCGCCGCCGCCGAGGGCATCCGGTTTCCCCTGCTCTGGGATCCGGCCGCCGCCGCGCCCGCCGCGGATTCGTTCGTCGCCCGGTTTAGTGCCGCCCGCGGCCATGCCCCCGACTACGCCGCGGCCTTCACCTACGACGCCACCCGCCTGCTCGTCGCGGCCATCCGCCAAGCCGGCCCGAACCGCGCGCGGATCCGCGAGGCGTTGACCGCGCTCTCGCCCTGGCCCGGCCTCGCCGGCCCCGTGCAGTTCGACGGCACCGGCCAAAACACGTGCAGCGCCCTCGGCATGGGCACGATCCGCAACGGCGCCGTCCTGCCACTCCCCGCCTCGACTTCGCCCGGCGCCTCGACCCCTGCCCCGACTCCACTTCATCCTGCCCCGTAGCGGAACGGCTTCCGTTCCGCCTTCTTTCCGCTGCCCACCGCCCACCTTCCACTGTCCAACGTCCACCCTGTAGGCCACCGCGTTGAGGTGGCCATTCCGCCAGAGGGCCAGGTCACCGCCCTGGCCTACAGCTCCCACCTCCCGCCTTCCGCCCACCGTCCACCGTCTTCGTTTTCTTCGTTCCCTTCTGTCGTCCGCCCTCTGTCTTCAACTTTCCGCTCTCCGCCCTCCCCATGAAACACCCCCGACTGTTTCCCTCCCTACTCGCCCTGCTCGCCTCGCTCGCCGCCAACGCCGCGCTCCACGCCGCGCCGAAAGTCGAGCTCGCCGCTCCCTCCGCTCCGGTCGCCGCCTACGACTTCGCCGAGGTCACCCTGAACGTCACCGGTTCCGAGGCGAAGAACCCGTTCACCGACGCCGCTGTGACCGGCTCGTTCGGCCTCAAGGGCGCCGCTCCGCTCGCCGTCGACGGCTTCTGCGACTCGGCCGACGGCTCCGTTTTCCGCATCCGGTTCATGCCCGCCAAGCCCGGCACGTACGAGTACCAGATCAAGTACCGCGAGGGTTCCTTCGAGCAGACCCTCACCGGCTCGTTCACCGCCACCGATGAGAAGCGCAAGGGCATCGTCCGCATCGATCCCGAGTACCCGGCCCACTTCCAGTTCGAAGGGTCCAAGGAGCGGTTCTTCTGGAACGGCACCACGGCCTACTGGCTCGCCGGCTGGGATGATGAGACCATCCGCGACAGCCTCGATCGTCTCGACCAAGCCAAGGTCACCCGCGTGCGCGCCGCGCTTAGCGGCCGGGTGAAGGACGGCAACGCCTGGTTCGAGCCCGTCGTGCCCTCCGAGAAGTTCTCCTTCCTGCTCAACCCGTGGGTAGCCGCGCAACCCGACAGCGTGGAGCAGCCCGGCTTCGATGTGACCCGCTTCAACCCGGCCTATTGGCAGAAGTGGGAACGCCTCCTCGCCCATGCCCGCAGCAAGGACATGGCCGTCTCGGTCATCTTCTACGTCGACGGCTCGCGGCCCGGCGTGGACCCGTTCGGCAAGGCCGGCATGGGCGGCCCCGATGAACAACGCTTCTACCGCTACGCCGTGGCGCGCCTCGGCGCCTTCGCCAACGTCATGTGGGACCTCGCCAACGAGTACCGCCTCTTCCGCGACGAGGCGTGGGCCGAGAAGATGGGTACCTTCGTCAAACAGTGCGACCCCTACGACCACCTCACCTCCGTCCACGGCCACGACGATTTCCGCTTCCGGCGGTCGCGCTGGGCCGACTTCGCGCTCTACCAGAGCTGGGACGAGCACGGCGGCTATGACTTCATGCTCCGCAACCGCCAGGAGCAGGAGAAGACCGACCGCACCATGCCCCAGGTGAACGAGGAGTACGGCTACGAGGACCACTACCCGCAGGGCTGGGGCGAGAACCGCGTCGCCCCCGCCCGCTCCGCCGAGACCCGCGCCCGGCTCGCCTGGGAGATCTACCTGGCCGGCGGCTACCAGACGACCGGCGAACGCGCCAACAGCGAGACCGGCGGCGGCTGGCTCAACGGCCGTGGCGACGAATCCATGACGATGCTCGAGCTCTACGGGCACATCTACGACTTCTTCACCGGCATCCGCTGGTGGGAGCTCCAGCCCGAGACCCGCCTGGTCGTCGCGCTCCAGCCCCACCCCGCCGCCAAGGATCCCGCCCAGGCCGCGCCCCGCGCCTTCGCCGCGCGCAATCCCGCCGGCGACCTCGCCGCCATCTACATCCAGGGTGGCGGCATCGTCACCCTCAAGGGCGACCTCCTCAAGGATCAGCTCAAGCCCCTCTGGTTCAGCCCGCGCGACGGCGGCATGCGCAACGCCCGCCCCCTGCGCGACCGCGTCTTCCGCACCCCCACCGCCGACGACTGGGTGTTGCTCTATCGCACCCCCTGCAACTGCTCCTTCCGCGACTTCGACAACGAGTTCGAACGCTGACCAGGGAACGCCAAGCGCCCGCTCGGCTCCTCCGCCCTCCGAACGTGGCGCCGCTCGCGAGAGCGGCGATCCTCCGCCCACCGTCTGCCAACTTCTGCACTCTGCCTTCTTCCTTCTGCCTTAGGTCCTCCGCTCACCGCCCGCCGCCCTCCGTTTGTGCGTGGCGGAACGCGTGAGCGTTTCGGTCTCCTCGTCCGGCCATCTCCAGCGTAGCGGAACGCGTGAGCGTTTCGTTTCCGCTCACCGTCCTCCGCCCAAGAACGCTCTTGGATGGCGCGCGCGGTTTCCGTCTACTCGGCCGATGCTCAGGATGCGCCCAACCCTCGCCACCGCCGCGCTCTCCGCCCTGCTGCTCGGCCTCGCCGCCGGCTGCCGCCCCAATACGGATACGAAGGCCGTCAGCCCCGCCGCCGTCGCCGCCACCAACCGCGGCGTCGCCCTCATGGGCCAGTACGACTACTCCGGCGCCGCCCAAGCCTTCGAGGAAGCGCTCGCGGCCGCGCCCGATCTCGCCGACGCCCAGCTCAACCTCGCCTTCGCCCGTTTCAACCGCGGCAAAAAGGAGTTCCAGGATGTCGAGCAGGCGACCGCGCTCCTCGAGGCCGTGCTCGCCCGCGATCCCGCCAACCTCCGCGCCCTCTATTTCAAGGGCATCATCCTCCAGCACCAGGGCGACGCCGCCGGCGCCGTCGCCAATCTCGAGAAAGTGCTTCAGCTCCGCCCCGATGACGGCGTCGCCTGGTATATCCTCGGCCTGTGCAAACAGCGCCTCGGTCAGGATGCGTCCAAGGAGCTCATCCGCGCCCTCGAGCTGCGCCCGTATCTCGTCAGCGCCTACTACCGCGTCTGGCAGGTACTCCAGGGCGCCGGCAAACCCGAGCTGGCCGCGCCCTACCTCGCCCAGTTCAAACAGCTCCGCGAGAGCCCGCTCGCCGAGACCATCGAGCTGCCCCAGTACAACCAGATGGGCGACCTCGCCCTCGTCGTCCCGCTCGGCGCCGCCACCCGCGCGGCCGGCACCACCTTCACCTACCGCACCGGCGCGGCCGCCGTCGTCCACACGCCCACCGTGCCTTCGGCGGCGCCCGCTCCGGCTCCGAGCCCCTCCGCTTCCTTCGGCGGCGCCGCCTTCGCCACCGCCAAGAGCTCCGGCCGCACCGATCTCTTTCTGACCAACTGGCCCGCTCCATTCGCGTTCCATCTGCAGGCCGACGCCGCCGGCCGGTCCTTCGCCCCCGCCGGCGCCCCCGTGCGTCTCGCCGAGTCCGACACACCCGTTGCCTGCGCGGTCGGCGACTACGACAACGACGAGTCGCCCGATCTGTTCGTTGTCGGCTCCACCGGCACCGCCCTCTTCCGCGGTGCGCCCGACGGCACCTTCACCGCCGTCCCGAATCTCCTCCCCGCTCCCGCCGCCGGCGGCCGCACCCGCAGCGCGCTCTGGGTCGACGCCGACCAGGACGGCGATCTCGA
>JAEXPL010000065.1 GCA_023446865.1 Verrucomicrobiota bacterium
TTCACGACGGTCCAGGTCCACTCGACCCAGTTGAGGTTGTCCTTGTAGTTGGCCGGGCCGTTGGCGACGAACTCGAGCTTCGTGCCGGGCGAGCTGTGGCTCATCACCTTTGCGGCCTCGCGGGCGAACTTCACGTAGTCCTCGGCGTTCTTGTAACCCATGATCCAGGACTCGCCGTCGACCTCGTTGCCCAAGCCCCAGTACTTGATGGCGTAGGGCTCGGGGTGGCCGTTCTCGGCGCGCTTGTCGGCCCAGTAGGTGCCGACCGGCGCGTTGCAGTACTCGACCCAGTAGCGGGCATCGTCGAGGGTGCCGGTGCCCATGTTGATGCAGACGACGTTCTCGGTGCCGATGAGCTTGTTGAGCTCGATCCACTCGTCGGTGCCGACCTGGTTGGGCTCGACGACGCCCCAGGCGAGATCGAGGCGCTTCGGGCGCTTGTCCTTCGGGCCGATGCCGTCGCGCCAGTCGTAGCCGGCGACGAAGTTGCCGCCCGGCCAGCGCATCTGGGTGAGCTGGAGCTCGCGGGCGGCCTCGAGCATGTCGGTGCGGAAGCCGTTCTTGTCGGCCAGCGGGGACTTCGGGTCGTAGAGCGGGCCGTAGAGGGTGTTGAACTTGAGCTCCGGCCGGTTGAAGCCGATCGGCTCCATGAACATGCCGTAGATGCGCGGGTCGACGGCGTCGATGGTGCGGTCGAGGTCGATCTTGATCGTGGCCGTGCCGGCGCAGAGGCCGAGCGGCAGCGCGAGGAGCAGAAGCGAGGAGGCGAGCGAGCGGGTGTTCATGGCAAGGGACGGAGACGGGCGGGGTGCGGCGGGGCGTATCGGAAGATCAAGGAGTCTTGCGGAGCAGGCGAACGTCGAAGAGTCCGCCGGCGAGGACCTTCTTCGCGACGAACCGGATCGTCACGCGGCCGTCCGGGGCGGACTTCAGGGCGGCGGCGGGAATCGGATACTGCTTGTCGACGAAGTCGCCGATGCGTTCGGCCACGAGATCCTGCGTCGCGACAAGAACGCCGTTGGCGAAGATGTCGAACTGCCGACCGGAGTCGGAGCCCGAGTACGTGACCGAGAGCGCCACGTTCTTCTCGCCCCGGGTGTTGAGCGTGTACTCGATCATCTTGCCGTGGCGCCAGTGGCGACCGTTGTGGAGGCCGCTCTCGGTCTCCTCCCCACGGTAGGCGTGTTCGACCTCCGGCTGCTGCTCGCCGGGCGAGACGCGGTCGAGCGTGGCGCCTTCGCGGGCGGCGAGGGCGCGTTCAGCGGCGGCGAGCGCCTCCTTGCGTGCGGCGAGCGACTCACGCGTGGTGGTCTCCCAGTACATCTGGTAGCGCGAGTCGTGCAGCCGGAAGAACGGCACCAGCGGCACGCCCTGCGGCGCAGCGGGCTCGACGATGTCGACGAGCCGGAAATGCAGCAGGCCCGCCGCCGGATCGGCGACGACTTTGGAGGGAATCGTCGCAGCATCGGCGAGCAGCGACGGCGCCTGATCGAGCGGCAGCACCGGGCCGGCAGCGACATGCGCCATGCGGGAGTCGTCGGCGCGCAGGCCGGTCATGTCCCAGGTGCCCGAGGGGGCGGCAAGGACGAGCGGGCCGCGGAGGATCGCATACCACGGCGAGCCGTCCGGCAGCTGTTCCACCGTGGTGCGCATCGGCAGCGCGATCTCGACCTTGTCGCCGCTCTTCCATTCGCGGCACACGGGAAGGTAGGAGGAGGGCGTCGCGGGCACCGCGAGCGGTTCCCCGTTGATCTTGATCGAGAACGCCCCCTGCCCCACCCAGCCCGGCACGCGCACGTGCAAGGTGAAGGTCCGCGGCACGGCGAGCTTCAGCGTGAGCCGCGAGCTCTCTTCATCGGGAAACGCTGTTTCCTGCCGCAGCACCAACCCGAGCTCGGGTGCGGTCAGCTCGGAGGCGATGAAGAGGTTGACGTAGAGACCGTCGGCGGCGCGTGCGTAGATGAACTCCCCGTACTTGCCCGGGTTCTCCATGCCGGTGCCGACGCAGCACCAGAAGGAGTTCTCCACCTCGGAATAGACGCGGTAGTGCGCGGGCCGGATCGGCGTGAAGTAGACGTAGCCGGGATGCTGCGGGTTGATCGAGGCGAGGATGTGGTTGTAGAGAGCGCGCTCGTAGAAGTCGGCGTAGGCGGCGGACGGCGCGCTCGCGAACAGCTGCTCGGTGAGGCGCAGCATGTTGTAGGTGTTGCAGGTCTCGGGGCCTTCGCGGTGACCGAGCAGTCCGTGGAAATCCTTCGGATCGTTGAAGTGCTCGGACACGCTGTTGCCGCCGAAGGCGACGGAGCGGCGCTGCGTGACGTTGTCCCAGAAGAAGCGCGCGCCGGAGTCGGCTGCGTGGTCGCCGGTCAACGTGGCGATGCGCTCGAGCCCGATGACCTTCGGAATCTGGGTGTTCGCGTGCTTTCCGGTGAGCTCGTCGCGATGCGCGACCAGCGGATCGAGCACGGCCTTGTGGCAGAACCGTTGCGCGGCGACGAGGTACTTGCGGTCGCCGGTGATCGCGTAGAGGTCGGCCAACGATTCGTTCATGCCGCCGTGCTCCATGCCGAGCATCTGCTGCATCTGTTCGTCGTTCAGACCGGAGGTGACCGCCACGCACCAGTCGCCGAGACGGACGAGCAGCGCGCGAGCCTGCTGATCTCCCGCCTCGAGATAGGCGTCGCGCAGGCCGGCGAAGGTCTTGTGCAGGTTGTACCAAGGAACCCACTTCTTGTTGATCGCGGCCACATCTCCTCCAGCGATGGTGCGCCAGAGTTCGCGGCTGCCGGGCACGCCACCGAGATAGCCGTCGCCGAAGGCGTCCTGGCAGGCCCGGAGCTCCGCGAGCATGCGGGTGAGGCGCGAGCGCAGTTGGCCGTCGGGCGTGTCCGCATCGGCGGCGATCATGTGCGCGAGCGCGGAGAGGTAGTGGCCGGCGGTGTGTCCGTCGAGGCCGCTGCTCTCCCAGTTGCCGTAGGGCTGCGCCTTGGCCGGCAGGCCCGCTTCGCGGCGGAACGGCGCGATGAGCCGGTCGGTATCGAGCGCGAGCAGGTATTCGCGATTCGCGGCCACGGCGGGCGCGAACGGGCCGCTGTCGAGCAGGCGAACGGCGCTGAGCGGGAAGACCGACGCTGGAGTGCTGGGCTCCACCTTGGCGCCGGGCTCCGCACCGAAGGACGGTGAGGCCAAAGCCAACAGCAGAGACGAGAGCAGAAGGGCGTGAGCTGAACGAGAGGCCATGAGAGATAGTGGACTGCGAAGATTGGATCGAAGGGCTTTCAGGGGGCGAACTTCACTTCCTGAGGTTGGCCGGTGTAACGGATTTCCCGGACGGCGTTCGCGCCGGGATTCTGCAACGAGATTGTGAGCGTCCGCTCGGACACCATGCTGGGGAACGAGCCTTGGCGGGCGCCGATGCGGAGCGTGCGTGCTGCGTCGTCCCAGACGAGTTCGTAGGTGGCGCGCTCGCCGCGCTCGTAGGCGTAGGTCTCGTTGTCGTCCTCGTAGACGGTGAACGTGGCGTCGGCGCCGGGGTAGATGCGGATCTCGTAGGATGCGTCGGGGCGCTCGGTCGCGTACTGGAGATCGGCGGGGCCCATCGGCACGATTGAGCCGGCGCGCACGTAGAGGGGGAAGGCGTTGAGTGGGCAGTCCATCGTCACCGACTGGCCGCCGGTGTGGCGCGTGCCGGTCCAGAAGTCGTACCAGTCGGCGCCGGCCGGGAGATAGGTGGCGGACGAGAAGTCGCTGTTCTTGGGCTGGTTCGCGAGGGCGTGGCGCTCGCTGGGCGTGCGCCAAGCGAGACGGAAGAAGCGCGACTGGCCGCCTTGGTGAAACTCCGCCTTCACGGCGACTATCTGGCCGCGGGCGAGTGTGATCTTGGCGCTGCGGAGGCGTTTCGCGCCGTAGCTCCAGTCGTCGATCAACAGTTTGCCGTCGAGGTGGAGGCGAGCGCCGTCGTCGTACTCGAGAGCGAACTCGTAGCCACCGTCCTCGGGCGCGGTGAGCGTGCCTTCCCAGCGGGCGGAGAAGTTGTCGAAGCCATCGAGGCCGGGCGGCGGGTTGGCGAGCGGCGGGCCGGGCCAGGCGTGCTCGAGGTTGGTGTCGATGGTCTTGCCGGCGGGTTTGTCGAAGTCGACGCCGGCGAAATACTGCACGGCGAGACCGGGCTGGCCGTCGGGCGTGCGGAGCACCGCGGCGGGGATTGTTGCGGGCGGCGGATCGCTCAGGTGGTACATCGCGCGGGTGACGGGATGCACGAGGAACGCCGGGCCGAACAGGAAGGCGTCGTCGGTCTGGCGGACCTTCGGGTCGTCCGGGAAGTCCAGCGGGAGTCCGCGCATCATGGTGTAGGCGTTGGCCGTGCTCTGCCAGGCGAGCGAGTAGATATAGGGGAGCAGCCGGTAGCGCAGTTGCGCGGCGCCGAGGAGCGAGTCGTAGATCTCGGGCGCGAGGGTCTTGAAGAGGTAGGGCTCGCGTTCGATATCGGCGCCGTGGATGCGGTAGATGGGGTTGAAGATCGCGAACTGGTTCCAGCGGGCGAAGAGCTCCTGGTACTCGGGGTTCTTTTCGCCCTGCGGGAAATGGACAAAGAAACCACCGGTATCCTGCGTCCAATACGGGAGGCCGGCCATCGCGACGTTGATGCCGCCGGAGATCTGGGCGCGGAACGTGGCCCAGCTCGAAGAGGTGTCGCCCGACCAAGGGAGCGCGGCGTAGCGCTGCTGGCCGGCCCAGGCGGAGCGGGTGAGCGTGAAGACGCGTCTGTCGCTCGTGGCGCGCTGGCCCTCGTAGGTGCCCTTCGTCGTCACGAGGGTGTACGGGGTGAGGTAGCGCGTGAAGTCGCCGAGCGCGTTGCGCCCGAGACCCTTGATGTCGCGTTCGACCTCAATCGGATCGTGACAGGCGCCGCCGACCTCGACCTCGGTGCCGTCCATCCAGAGGGCGTCGACGCCGACGTCGAGCAGGCCGCTCTTGATGTGCTTGAAGTAGATCGCGCGGCCCTCGGGGCTGAAGGCGTCGTACACGCGCG
>JAEXPL010000090.1 GCA_023446865.1 Verrucomicrobiota bacterium
CCCTCGGCCACCGGGTCCTCGGGCAGCTCGGGCAGCGGCGCGCCGATGGTGATGCGGTAATGCCAGCGCCCGTCGCGTCGCTCGCGCACCGCGCCCCACGGGATGACAAGCGCGCGACCGAGCTTCGCCACCTTGCCGGTGGCGACGTTGGTCACCGCCGGCACCCCGAAGAACGGCGCGACGGTGCTGTCCTTGATCCGCTTCCCTTGGTCGGGCGCGTACCACATCACATCGCCCTCGCGCAGCGCACGAACCGCACTCTTCAGATCGTCGGCCCGGAACATCCGGTGCAGCCGACGCGTGCGCAGCCGCAGGATCTCGTGCGCGAACACCGGATGGTTCGGGTTGCGGTAGAACGCGCTCAGCGGCTGGTGCAGATTCGCGATGTAACCTGACACCTCGATTGTGTGGAAATGCGCGCTCATCAGCAGCACGCCGCGTTTGGTCTGCCGCGCTGCCTCGACATGCTCCAGCCCTTCGATCGTGTAGCGCCCGGCAAACCGCTCCGGCCGGCTGTAGTAGGCAATGATCGCCTCCATCGCGCCCATGCCGAACGACTCGTAGCCGCGCCGCGCCAGCCGCCAACGCTCCGCCTTCCCCAGTTCAGGAAAACACAGCTCGAGGTTGCGCACCGTCACGGCGCGCCGCACCGGCACTAGATAGAATGCGGCGCGGCCAAGCACGCGCCCGAACCAGAGCAACAGCTCCCATGGCAGCGGCGCCAGGAGCCGGAGCAGGCCGATCACCAGCCACGCCGGCCAGTACTGCGGCAGCCAGAGCTTCGGAGCGAGGTTTTCGTCGGCCATCGGAAGGGGTCAGCGTCCGGCGTTCCGCGCCGCGAGCGCACACAGGAGCTGATACAGCATCTCCATCCGCGGCAACGCGCATCCCGCAGCGGCGGCGCGGCGCACCGGCTCGCCCCAGATGCTCTCCACCTCCAGCTCCCGCCCGGCCTGCCAGTCGAGCAGGCTCGACGGCTTGTACGCGCCGAGCGGCGGCGTGCGCGACATCTGGAAATCCGCGAAACTTTCCGGGATCGTGAAACCGAGCGCCGCCGCGCCTTGGATCACTTCCGACATCAGGATCCGCGAAAGCTGCCGCAGCCCCGCGTCGGCCAGCACGCGGTCGGTCGTGATTCCGCCGGCCGCGATGGTCAGCCCGTTGAACGGCACGTTCCACACCAGCTTCTTCCAGCGCTCCTCGGCGAGGTTGTCCGTCGCCCGGGCCTTGATACCGGCGGTCTTGAACAGGTCCACGAGCGCACGCAGACGCTCACCGGCCGGTCGGCCGAATTCGCCGAGCGTCACTGCGCCCTCGACCGGGTTGACGATCAGCCCCGGCTCCGTGCGGTTGATACCGACGAAGCAGAGTCCGCCGAGCGCGCGCTCCGCGCCGACGAGCGCCGCGATCTCCTCCTCCGCGCCGAGGCCGTTCTGGAGCGTGAGCACGACGGTGCGCTCGTGCAGCAGCGGCGGCAGCACCTGCGCCAGCTCACGGTTCGAGGTGGTCTTCCACGCCACGATCACGAGGTCGACCGGTCCTAGCTCCGCGGTGGTCGCCGCCACCGTCGGATTCTCGAGGCGAAACTCGCCAAAGGGCGCGATCACCCGGAGTCCGTTGGCCCGCACCGCCGCCAGATCGGAGCGCATAAGGAAGCGCACGTCGCTGCCGGCTCGCGCCAGCATCGCGCCGTAGAAACCGCCGATGGCGCCCGAGCCGATGATCGCGATCGATTTCATGGGAAAACGTGGCGTCAAACTGCCGGCCGCCCGCCGCCCGAGTCAACGCCGCTTCACAGCGGCGCCCACGGCCGCTACTTCGTGTTGCCCGGCGACAGGCGGAAGAGCTTGGCGCCGTGGAACGCCACCACCGGCGCGAACCGCCCGCTCTGCACGCCGAGGTCGGTGTGCGTCCAGAGATCACGCACGCGCACCGGACCGCCGGCGATCGCGGCGAAATCGACCTCGACCGGCAGGCCGGGGCCGTCGTCGGTGTTCGCCGCCGTGCCGACGACGGTGAGGAAACGAACCGCGCCCGCGCCCTTGAACTGGGGCTCGACTCCCGCGGTCGCGCGGAAACGCACCGCCCCCGCCGGCACCGCGTACTCGATCGTGGCGGAGGCTTGCGCGGCGAGACCGAGCACTCGGTCGCCGTCCTTGGCGACCTTGGCGCTATCCCACTGCGCGTCGGCGCGCGTCCAAGGCTGCTCGGTGAGCGGACGCTCGGTGCCATCGGCCAGCACCCAGCGCGGCGCCAACCACCGGACCGGCACGAAACCGTCGAACTCGCCCACCGGCTCGGCGACGAGGAACAACGCGTGCCCACCGCTCACGTCGATGTCGATCGCGCTCGCCGCGCCGTCGTCGGCGCCAAGCGGGCCCGACTGGTGGCGCGCGTTGTCGGGGATGAGCCGCACGCGGTCGCGGGCGTTGAAGAGCGCGAGATAAGTGTCGCCGTTTGCCGGATCCTTGGCCGTCCACGCGATCAGTCCGTCGTGGTCGAAGAGCGGGCGGTTGGCCGTGCTGTGCTGGTTGACCGCGAGCACCTCGTCGTTGGTGAGCAGCGAGAGCGTGAACGGGTCGGTCTTCGTGAGGTCGCCGCCGTGCATGAGCGGCGAGCGCGCGATCGACCAAAGCGTCAGCAGCGTGAACTGCTCGTCGGTCGTGAAGCGTGTGCCGCGCGCGCCGAGCACGAGCGTGCCGAGCGGCAGCATGTCGGCGTCGGGCCACGCGCCGGGCCGGCGGTGCGGGTTCCAGTTGGCGAGTCGGCCGAACTGTTCGCGCAGCGCGAGCCAGCGGTCCCAGAAGTCGTCGCTGATGCGCCAGAGATTCGCGTGCGTCGCCACATGGTCGGCGGCGCGGATGTCGGTGGCGCCGGGCGAGAGGCTGAGCACCATCGGGCGGCCGGCGCGGTCGATCGCGCGGCGGATGGCCTCGATCTCCGGCTGGTTCTGGAAGTACGGCCGGCTGAGGTCGTCGACCTTCACATAGTCCACGCCCCACTCGGCCAGCAGCGCGAAAACCGAGTTGTAGTATTCCTGCGCCCCGGGCCGGCTCATGTCGACGCCGTACATGTCGGGGTTCCACGGACACGTGTGGACCTTGTCGGCGATGTCCTGCGCGTGGCGGTCGGTGCCGAGGATGGGCAGGTTGCGTTCCACCGCCTGGCGCGGGATGCCGCGCATGAGGTGCACCCCGAACTTGAGGCCGAGCCCGTGCACATAACCGGAGAGGGTCTTGAAGCCTTCGCCGCCCGCCGCCGAGGGAAAGCGGTTGGTCGCCGGTTGCAGGCGACCGAAGCCGTCCATCGTGAGCACGGCGTCGGCGCGGTAGTCGTGGCTCTTCGCACCCGGCTCGTACCACTGGATGTCGACGACGATGTACTGCCAGCCGTGCGCCTTGAGGTTCGCGGCCATGAAGTCGGCCTGCGCCTTCGTCTGCTCCTCGGTGACGGTGGTGGCGAAACAGTCCCAGCTGTTCCATCCCATGGGCGGGGTCGGCGCCCAGTCGAGAAACGCTGGCGGCGCATCCGCAGCTTCAGCGGTGGCGGCGAGAGTCGCGGCAGAAACGAGGAGGAAGGCGCGTGCGGCGTGCATCATATTCATAGCGAAGGAAGGGGAACGCGAAAGGCTGCCACACGAATCCGCCTTGGCAACCCACCAGCCGCGACGGCAGGCCGCGGAGTAGGAGGTCTGCACCGGCGCCGCGCCACCGAACGTGCCCCTATCCCGCTTGACCGGTATCCGCGCGAGCCGCATTTCCGTCGGCCAGCGTCTCCATGCTTCCTCGGTCCAACTCGTGCAACCAATGACCCGGTCCGCCCTCCTGCGCCTCTGGGCCATGGTCGCGCTGACGCTCGTCGCCTCCCTCTTCTGGTACAACCGCGACCTGTTCACGCAACCCGCCTACGAGGAGGGCGACCACGCCGCCAACGCGCTCTCGATCGAGCGCGCCAAACACGGCGCCGAACTGCTCGGCAACTACTCGCGCTTTCGTTTCCACCACCCCGGGCCGGCATTCTTCTATGTTTACGCCGCCGGCGAGTGGGTGCTCCTCGATACGATCCACCTCGTGCCGGTGCGCCACAACGCCCACCTGCTCACCGGCATCGCGCTTCAATCGGCGTTTCTCGCCACGCTGGTGGCGCTGCTCGCCGCCGCGACGCCGCGGCCGTGGTCGTCGGCGTGGCTGATCCTGGCGGCGATGCTCGTGCCGCTCTCGTTCGTGCCCGGCCTGTTCTCGGACATCTGGCCGCCCTACGTCCTGCTGCTGCCGCTGGCGACGCTCGTCGTCTCCGCCGCCACGCTCGCCACTGGTGAAAGGCGCGGCTGGCCCGGCTTGGTCGTCTCCGCCGGATTCCTCCTCCACGGGCATGTCGCGCAACCGCTGTTCGTCAGCCCGCTCGTGCTCGTGGCACTCGTCGGACTGTGGTGGTCCGCCGGTCGACCGGCAGCGCGCGAACTCGGCACCCTACTCCCGCCGCCGCCCACGCGCTGGATTCTCTTCGCGGTGCTCGCGCTGTTCGCCCTGCCGCTGCTGCTCGATCTCTCGCGGGGCCTCGGCAGCAACCTCGTCTTGATCGTCCAGCATTTCCTCGCGGTCGAGGCGAAGGGTCTGCCGGCGTGGGATCAGGCAATCCAATACACGCTCTCCTTCCTCGCCTTCGCCCACGACCAGGAGCGTTGGTGGCACGCGGCGGCGCCGATCTCCGGCAGCTGGTTTTCCGAACACTGGCAAGGAGCCGTCGCAGGATTAGCGCTCGCCGCCGCCGCGTTCTGCGCGATCTGGTATGCGCGTCGCGACCGCTCGCCCTCGGGCCAGCTGGTGCGCGGTCTGGCGGGCTGCTGGCTGCTCGTCCTCGGACTCGCGCTTTTCTGGGCCCGCCGGCAGGACGGCGGGCTGCTCAACTTCAACAGCCATTTCCTCTTCGGTCTCGCCGCGTTGCTGCCCGTCTTCCCGCTCCTCGCGTGGGCCCGGCCGCTGGCACGAATCCCAACCTGGTTCGCCGCTGGCGTCGCTCTCGTCGTCGTGTTCGCCGTCGCCCCGCGTTTCCGTTCCTCGGCGATCGAGAAGAACGCGATCGCCAACGCCATCGCGGCAAACCTGCCCGCGCTGCTCGCGGCCGATCCGCTGCCCACCGCCCCCAAGCTCCTCCTCTTCCCGAACGAGCGCTGGTACGAGGCGGTGACGCTTGCCACCACGCTCCAACGCGCCGGCGTGCGCTTCTTCATCTCCGACGACTGGGCCTTCATGTTCGGCGAGAGCCACACGCTGGCCGCGGCCTCGGCCCCCGAGCGCACAGGTCCGCGCTCGCCCAGGCGGGT
>JAEXPL010000107.1 GCA_023446865.1 Verrucomicrobiota bacterium
CGATCGCCCGCCCGGGCGCCACGTTCCTCATCAACGCCCCCGGCACGCCCCAGCAGGTCTGGGAAAGCCTGCCGCTGGAGATGCAGCAGGCCCTCATCACCAAGAAGATGAAGGTCTACACGATCGACGCCTACAAGGTGGCCAAGGACAGCGGCATGACCGGCCAGATCAACACCGTCATGCAGACGGCGTTCTTCGCGCTGGCCGGCATCCTCCCGAAGGAGGAGGCGATCGCCCAGATCAAGAAGGCCATCCAGAAATCCTACGGCAAGAAGGGCGAGGAGATCGTGAAGAAGAACTGGACCGCCGTGGACAATTCCGTGGCCGCGCTCCACGAGATCGTCGTCCCGGCCGCGCCGACCACCACCCGCCGCCGCCCGCCGGTCGTTCCGGCCGAGGCCCCGGACTTCGTGCAGCGCGTCACCGCCCGCATGATGGCCGGCGAAGGCGACCTGCTCCCCGTCTCCGCCTTCCCGATCGACGGCACGTATCCGCTCTCCACCACCCGCTGGGAGCGCCGCAACATCGCGCAGGAGATCCCGACCTGGGATGCCTCGCTGTGCATCCAGTGCAACAAGTGCGCGCTGGTCTGCCCGCACGCCGCCATCCGCTCGAGCTTCTATCCGACCAAGGCCCTCGAGGGCGCGCCCGCGACCTTCAAGAGCACGAAGTTCCGCTCCAACGAGAACCCGGACTGCGCCTTCACCATCCAGGTGGCGCCCGAGGACTGCACCGGTTGCACCCTCTGCGCCAAGGTCTGCCCGGCGAAGGACAAGACCAACCTGCAGAAGAAGGCCATCATGATGGCCCCGCAGGCCCCGCTGGTGAAACAAGAGGCCGCCAACTGGGACTTCTTCCTCCAGCTCCCGAAGCCCGACCGCACCAAGCTCAAGACCGACCTCAAGGGCTCGCAGTTCATGGAGCCGCTCTTCGAGTTCTCGGGCGCCTGCACCGGCTGCGGCGAGACCCCGTACATCAAGCTCGTCACGCAGTTCTTCGGCGACCGCATGCTCGTGGCCAATGCCACCGGCTGCACCTCGATCTACGGCGGCAACCTGCCCACCACCCCGTACTGCACCGACGGCGCCGGCCGCGGCCCGGCCTGGTCGAATTCGCTGTTTGAGGACAACGCCGAGTACGGTCTCGGTCTGCGCCTCGCGGCCGACCAACTCGAGCGCAAGGCGCACCTGCTCCTCAAGGAGCTCGCCCCGCAGCTCGGCGACGGCCTCGTCGAGGCACTCGCCAAGGCCGACCAGTCCAGCGAGGCCGGCATTGCCGAGGCCCGGCGTGTCGTCGCCGCGGTGAAGACCAAGCTCGCCGGCATCGGCTCGCTCCAGGCCAAGACCCTCGCCCAGATCGCCGACTACCTCGTCAAGAAGAGCGTGTGGGTGTTCGGCGGCGACGGCTGGGCCTACGACATCGGCTATGGCGGCGTCGACCACGTCCTCTCCACCGGCAAGAACGTCAACATCCTCGTGCTCGACACCGAGGTGTATTCCAACACCGGCGGCCAGAAGTCGAAGTCCACGCCGATCGGCGCGGTCGCGAAGTTCTCGGCCAACGGCAAGGACACCGGCAAGAAGGACCTCGCCCTCATGGCCGTGCAGTACGGCAACGTCTACGTCGCCCGCATCGCCATGGGCGCCAAGGACACGCAGACGATCCAGGCCATCCGCGAGGCCGAGAGCTTCGACGGTCCGTCGCTGATCATCGCCTACGCGCACTGCATCGCCCACGGCTACTCGCTGGCCAACGGCTTCGACCAGCAGAAGCTCGCCGTCGAATCCGGCCACTGGCCGATGTTCCGCTACGACCCGCGCCGCATCGCCCGGGGCGAGGCCGACTTCGTGCTCGATTCGGCCGCGCCGAAGGTGGCGCTCTCGCAGTACACGCAGAACGAGATCCGCTACAAGTTCCTGCACAAGGCCGCCCCCGAGCGCGCCAAGGCCCTCGCTGAGGTGGCGCAGAAAAACGTCAACGCCCGCTGGGCCGTGTACCAGCAGATGGCGGAGGCCAGCAAGGCCGCCGCCGCCGCGAAGGCCGCCCCCGCTGCCCCGGCCGCGTCCTGAACTGGTTGACTCCCGCGATCCCGGGGCTCGTACCCAACGAGCCCCGGCGCTCCCGGTCCCAACCCAAACTCGGAATTTAGAACTCGAAACCCGAAACCGCTCTCCGTCATGGCCCTCGACCTTTCCACCAACTACCTCGGTCTCAAGCTCTCCAGCCCGCTCATGCCCGGCGCCTCCCCGCTCGTCGACAACCTCGACACCGTGAAGGCCCTGCAGGACGCCGGTGCATCCGCCATCGTGATGCGCTCCCTCTTCGAGGAGCAGATCGACCGCGAGATGAAGGCGGAGTACGCGCACCTGAAGCGCCACGAGGACGTCTTCGCCGAGGCCGCCAGCTTCTTCCCCGAGAGCGACGAGTATGCGCTCGGGCCGCAGGAGTACCTCGAGCACATCCGCAAGGTGAAGGAGACCTGCAAGCTCCCCGTCATCGCGTCGCTCAACGGCACGCAGATCGGCGGCTGGGTCGAGTACGCCAACCTCATCCAGCAGGCCGGTGCCGACGCGCTCGAGCTCAACCTCTACTACCTCGCCACCGACGCAGCCGTCTCCGGCGAGGAGGTCGAGAGCGATGTGGTCGAGATCGTCCGCACGGTGAAAGCGGGCGTGAAGATCCCGGTCGCCGTGAAGCTCTCGCCCTTCTTTTCCGCGCTCGGCCACCTGGCGAAGGAAGTCGAAGGCATCGGCGCCGACGGCCTTGTGCTCTTCAACCGCTTCTACCAGCCCGACATCGACCTCGATGCACTCGAGGTGCTGCCGAAACTCGACCTCTCGACGCCGGAGGAGCTCCGCCTCCGCCTGCGCTGGCTGGCGATCCTCTTCGGACAGGTGAAGCTCCCGCTGGCCTGCTCCGGCGGCGTGCATTCCTCGGGCGATGTTGTGAAGTCGATCCTCGCCGGCGCGAACACGGTCCAGGTGGTCTCGGCCCTGCTCAAGCACGGCCCGGCCTACCTGCGCACGCTGCGCATCGGCCTCGAACAGTGGATGCAGGAGAAGGAGTACGAGTCGGTCAGCCAGATGCGCGGCGCCCTGAGCCTGCAGAACTGCCCCGACCCCTCCGCCTTTGAGCGCGCGAACTACCTCAAGGTTCTCCAGCTCTGGAAGAGCTGACGTGGGGCTGAAGTAGCGAGTAGGTCTGATCCGCTACGCCGCAGTTTTCTCCGAAGCCCGCCGGTCCGCCGGCGGGCTTTGTCATGGGAGCGATCGGCGACGGAGCCGAGCTGGCGCTCGGCGTTCCCGGGGGCGGCGGATTGCGGGCTGGCTTCCGCGAGGGAGGCGATGCGAGGATGCCGCGCGATGAGCGAAGCGAAGCCGTATTCCACGGGCGAGGAGGTCGCCAACAGCATCACGCACGGGCTGGGCTTCCTGCTCGCGATCGCGGCGTTGGTGGTCCTGGTCGTGGGCGCGGCGCGGCTCGGTGATCCCTGGCGGGTGGTGAGTTTCTCGCTCTACGGTGCCTCGCTGGTGGCGCTCTATCTGGCCTCGACGCTCTACCACGCCGTGCCCGGCGCGCGGGTGAAGGAATGGCTGAAGCGCTGCGACCATGCGGCGATCTTTGCGCTGATCGCGGGCACCTACACGCCGCTGATGCTGGTGACGTTGCGCGGGCCGCTCGGCTGGACGATGGCGGGCGTCATCTGGGGCGTGATGGTTGCGGGGATCACGATGAAGTTTCTGTTCATCCAGCGGTTCCAGCGTTTGCTGCTCGGCGCCTACATCGCGATGGGCTGGGCGGCGGTCTTCGTGGTGCACGCGCTCTGGCAGCGGCTGCCGGGCGCCGCATTAGGCTGGCTGGTCGCGGGCGGGGCGATGTACACCGCCGGAGTGGGCTTCTACGTGGCGAAACGCCTGCCGTACGCTCACGCCATCTGGCACCTTTTCGTGCTCGGTGGCAGCGCGTGCCACTTCTTCCTTTTCTACCTGCACGTGCTGCCGGTGCGGTGAGGGAGCCGCGAATAGGTCCCACAGGACCGATGGGTCCCATGGGACAGGCGACGAACCGGGGGACGCCTATTCGGCGCGGAGGATCTTCGCGGCCCAGTCGTCGGTGGTGGGGAGCGCGGGCGCGGCGAGCGTGCCGGCGGCGTCGGAGACAATGGACAGGGGCTGCAGCCAGCGACCGGTGAGGGTGTCGAACCAGAACCAGCGATACTTCGTGTTCGGCGCGAAACCGGAGATGCGCGGGGGCAAGGCCTTGGTTTCAAAATACGCGAGAGCGAAATCGGCGGCCGGGTTGCGCAGGAGGAAGGACCAGCCGTCGAGTCCGTCGGCGAGCGCGCCGTCGGCGGCCCCCCGGGAGAGGGCGGCCGGGGCGGGCGCGAGTTCGCGGTACCGCACACCTTCGGAAAGGACGAACTCGCGCAGATGCTGCATCTGGGTGCCGGAGCCATAGCGCAGCGCCTCCCAGATGAACGGGCGCCAGCCCTCCGGCTCGCCGGTGCTGGTCACGTCGTAGGCGGCGGTGCCGTGCACGTGGCCGGCGAGCGCACCGGAGAGCACGGAGCCGTACATCTGGGCGCGGGCGAAATAGGAGTCGCGGTCGGAGCCGGCGGCGGGCGTCTCGCCGCCGGGCCGGTTGATCGAGTGGTTCCAGCCGGTGTAGTAGGGCTCGAGATTGGCGGCGGGATAGGCGGGGGAGAGGTGGAAGAGCTCCTCGATGGAGGCGTAGATGGCGTGGTTGCGGGGGGTGTTGCCCACGGTGTGCATCGTGAGCCAGGGGCAGGCGGCACCGTGGCCGAAGCGTTGGTACGTGGAGCTGTCGATGAGCGCGGTGACGGGCTGGCCGAAGGGCGGCGGGCCGTAGGTCTTAAGGTGGAACTTGAGCGCGTCGTTCCACTCGTCGGCGGTGAGCGAGTAGTCCTGCGGGATCCAGTCGAGGTGGATGCCGCTGATGATCACGTTGTAGGCGCCGTAACGGGCGATGAGATACTGGACGAAGCGTGCGTAGGAGGCGTTGAAGTCGAAGTAGGCCTTCCAGGAGGGGCCATGGTCGCGGCGGATCGGCTCGAGGAAGGGCGTGAAGCCCTCGTCGGCGAGGTGGCGCATCTTGCGGTCGAGGCTGCGGAAGTAGGCGGGGTTGAGATGGTCGAAATCGGCGAGGCCGTCGCGGTCGGCGAAGACGGCGAAGGGGCGGTTGCCCTGTTCGTCGTGCATATCCTTGGCCGTGGTGGTTGCGCCGTCGTCGGTGGTGATGGCGGCGCCGGGCGCCCAGGTGCCGAACTTCTCCCAGGCGTTGCGCAGGTAGACGCCGTCGGCGTTCTTGAAGGTGGCGCCGCGGTGGTCGGCGGCCCAGTTGGGGAAGGCGGCGATGAGGCTGATGGAGTTGAAGCCTTGGTTCTTCCGCCATGCCACCGCCTCCTCGAAGCTGATTCCGGGGCCGGGCACGTACTCGGCGGCGGCGCGGGCGCCGCGGTAGGGTAGGCGCCAGGTGGAGGCGGCCAGCCAGGTGTCGCCGACGAGGAAGAAGGGCGCGCCGTCGGCGTGCTGGAGCGCGTGGCCGTCGGCCGTGGGGCGGAGGAAGCCGCGGCGGTTGGGGTTGGCCTGCTTCTCGGAATCGGTCCAATCGACGGCACGGAGGGAGCCGGCGCCGCCGTTGAGGCCGGAGTCGTCGGGGTGGTTGGAGGCGACCTTCCAGCGCCAGTCGCCGGCGGCGGTGGCGACGAAGCGGACCTTGAAGGTGCGATCGCCGTCCCAGAACCCATAGACGCGTTTGGAGAAGCCGGGGCCCTCGAGATCGACCCAGCAGACGACGTCGGTGTACGGGGTGGCGTAGTCGTGCGCGGCCTGGAGAGTGATCTCCTGGCATTCCCAGACGTGGACTTCGCCGCGGTCGAGCCGGTGGGCGGAGAGCGTGAGGGCGGCGAGGGTGGTGAAGACGAGGGTAAGGAACGGGCGGAGCATAGGGGAGGAGGGGATTTTCCGAAGGCGCGAGCCCTGCGGGAGACGGTGGCGATGCTGAGGCGGAAACGGGGTCAACAGAACCTCGGTCTCGTGCGCACTATTGAAGTGCGCCGGCGCTCCACCTATCGGCGATGCTCGGTGCGCAAGCGGGCGATCAGGCGGAGGAGCGTGTCGGTCTGGTAGGGCTTCTGCAACTGCTGGGCGCCCTCGGGCAGCGCCTCGCCCTCGTCGAGCGATTCGGCTGCGTATCCACTCGCCAACACAACCGGGATGTCGGCCCGGATCTTCCGGCACCGGCGCGCGGCATCGAAGCCGCCGAGGCGCGGCATCATGACGTCGAAGAAGAGCACGTCGAAGGCGTCGGGGCTGTGCTGGAAGGTCTCCACGGCTTCCTGCCCGTCGGCCACGGCGCGAACATCGTATCCGGCGTGCTCGAGTGCGGCCCGGGCGACCCGGCGGATTGGCTCGTTGTCTTCGGCAAGCAGGATGGTGCCGCCGGGCCGGCTGATCGCCTCGCTGCTCCGGCCCGGAGGCGGCGCGCACTCGGTGGCGCTGGCGGCACAGGGAAGGTGGATCACGAAGGTCGCGCCTTGCCCGGGTTCGCTCGCGACCGCGATGTGCCCCTCGTGCTGGCGCACGACGCCGTACACGACAGCCAGCCCGAGCCCGGAGCCCTTGTCGCGGGGTTTGGTGGTGAAGAAGGGATCGAAGATTTTGGCCAGGGTCGCCTTGTCCATTCCGTGCCCGGTGTCGGCGACGGTGAGGCGGGCCAAGGGCGCACCGGCCTGAAGACCGAGGGACGCGGCTGCCGGTGCGTCGAGGGTGGCGGACTCGAGGCGGAGCGCGAGGCGGCCGCCGGTCGGCATGGCGTCGCGGGCGTTGACGCAGAGGTTGAGCAGCACCTGCTCGAGCTGGCCGCGGTCGGCGTTGAGGACGAGCGGAACAGGCGCAGGGATGAAGGTCAGCGCGATGTTCTCCGGGATAAGGCGACGGACCATCTTCACGTGATCGGCCACAAACGCGTTGAGCTCGGTCGGTTCGCGATGCAGTGTCTGGCGCCGGCCGAACGCGAGGAGCCGGCGGGTCATCTCGGAGGCGCGCTGGACGGTCCGCAGGATCTCCTCCAGGCAGCTCCGGCGTTCGGTATCCGGGATTCCGGACTCGGCGGCGAACTGGGCGTTGCCGCCGATGACCTGGAGGAGGTTGTTGAAATCGTGTGCGATGCCGCCGGCGAGGAGGCCCACGGCCTCGAGTTTCTGCGCGTGGCGCAACTGCTCCTCGAGCTCGGTCTGGCGCTCGGTGGCGGTGCGCAGCGCGGTGATATCGCGCAGGAAGGCGAGGAGGGCGGGATGGCCGTCCCACTCGATCACCGTGACACTGGACTGCACCCAGCGGCGGGTGCCGTCGCGTCGCAGCAGCTGCCAGCCCGGATGCAGGGGCGGGAGTTCGCCGCGAAAGGCGGCGGCGCAGCGGGTGGCCAGCTCCTCGCGGACGGCGGGGTCGACGAAGGCGTCCCACCGGGCGTGGTCGACGAAGTCCGCGCCGTTCTCGTATCCGAAGATCGCGAGCGCAGCGGGGTTGGCGAACCGGACCACGTTGTCCTGATGGACGACGACGCCGACGAGCGCGGCCTCGATCAGGGTGCGATAGCGGTTCTCGCTGTGGCGCAGGGCTTCGGTGGCCTCAGTGCGTTCGGCGATGCGCAGGCGCAGCGACTCGCGGGTCTCGGCGATGGTGCGGGAGAGGTTGGCGAGTTCGGCGATCGAGGAGCGGATCTCGGGCGTGGGCGCGAGGTCGAGCTCGGCGATGCGCTGCGCCTGGGTGGCGAGCGCGGCGAGCGGAGTTGCGAGACGCCGGGCCATCAGGGCGGCCGCCAAGGCGGCCAAGAGGAGGGCGAGCGCGCCCACGACCAGGATCATCTGCTGGAAGGCCGCGGCGGCGGGCACCAAGTCCCGTTCGGGCAGCAACACTCCGATCCAGAGGAGTTTTCCGGCGCCGATCTCGAAGGGAACGAATCCGGCCCACATCGTTTCTCCGGCCAGCCGGAGGCGGAACTGCCCGGCCTCGCGAGCGTGGTCGCGCCGCCACGCCGCCACCGTGGCGGCGACCTCCGGGTAGTTCGTGCTCGCCACCGGCTGGATGATCGCCGCGGCGCGAAGGGCGGCGGCATCGGGCCTCTCGTCGTGCGGCGGTCCGAGCAGGCGGTCGTCGTCGGTGAGGACGAAGAGGCAACCATTGGGGGTGGGCAGGGTGGTGCTGCTGAAATGGGCGATCTCGTCGAGCAGGAGGTCGTAGGCGATGATGAGGACTCGCCCGGCCGGGTCATGTGCCGCGACCGCGGCGGAGATGCCCGGCTTCCCGGTCGTGAAGAGCGGGTAGACATCGGTCCACGCGATGAGCTCGACCCCGGTCTGGCGGGCGTCGGCGAGCGAGAGGTCGGCGAAGCGGGCCATCGCCGCCTGGTGCCAGGGGCGCCGTCGACCGTCGTATCCAGGAAGGGGAAGCTCCCATTTGCGCACAGGATTGCGGCCGACCTCATCCCAGAGCGTCCAGTGGCTGGACTCGCCCCACTCGGCTGGCCGGAAGTCGCGGGTGAAGAACTGCAGCGAGGCGACCGGCGGGGCGGGCGGCAGCATCGCAGCGACCTTGGCGAGGAGCGGCGAGGTGCGCACGGCCTCGGTGTAGCGCATCACCAAAAACTGGCTGCCGGTGAGATCACCCACCATCAGCGAGTCGACATGTTGGAGGGAGAAGAGATTGGGATAAAGCCGGTCCTTGAGCGCATCCGGGTTGTCGGTGGAGTACCGGCCGATGCGGATGGAGGCGAAATCTTCGAGCACCTTCTGCCGGATCGGATCGAACACCCGATGGAGGCGCCCCTCCGCCTCGCGGCGCACCCCGGCCATGAGCGAATCGGCCTGACGGCTGGCGAGTGCGCGCGTGCCGAGGTACGCGGTGACCATCAAGGTACCGGTGGCCAGGAGCAGCAGGAGCGCGACCGGCCACCACAACGCTTGGCGCATGGAGATACGCCGAGGAGTGGGGTGGGGCACCAGGTTGGTGACTGCCTTAGGCACCATTTGTTGGTCTCCGATGTCGTCCGAGGAGGGAGGCCGAGGCAATGCCGTTTCTCCCGAAGTGAGCGAGTGCGCCACCGAGAAAGCTCGGCCGTCCCGGTCGGAGCCGGGACGGCCGCAAGGTCACGCATAGGAGATGGCGAACCTTCGAAAGGCGGTGGGGTACAGCGACTCGGGACGGGTCCGATGTCCTTCTTGTCCGAACGGCTCTCGAGAGACGGCGTGCCGCATCAGGGTGTCAACGGGTCGCCCCGGGGGCGGGGGAACGCCATGTTTGGTCAATGCATCGCCATGCTGGCCTCTGGGCCGCAGCGCGCCGGGCGAGGGACGATGAGGCTGGTCAGTACCAGCCGGACACGAAGCCGAGGGCCGCTTTCAGGGCGAAGACGCCGAGGTTCTTCGTGAGATGCGCGGCGATACACGGAATGAGCGAATGCCGGGGGTTGAGCGGGAAGAAGCGCACCGCGTAGAACCACAACGACCCGGCGAAGGCCATGCCGGTGCTGAACCAACCTTTGGCCGTAAAGTGCAGCAGCAGGCCGCCGTCCTTCCATTCCCACAAGAACGGATGAGCGAGTGCGAACAGAAGGGAAAAGACCACGACGCTGCTCCACAACAGGCGGCGGCCATGGCAGTCGACGACGAGGAAACCGCGGAAGGCGAGCTCCTCCATAAACGCCGCCGCGAGCGTGTAGACGCTCCAGAGGATCGTCACCCGGCTTTGCTGGTCGCTGATGCCGAGCAGTGTCTCGCCGCCTGTTTCCATCGCCAGGAGCAGGAGCGCGCCGGCGATGGCGACCAGGACGGCCTGACGCTCGCAGGGCACCGCGCCGGGGAAGGCCCGCGGGTTGGGTCGACCGGAGCGGAAGGCGCGCATGTCCGACAACCACAGATGAAAGAGAAACCCGGAAGCGGCGATCATCGCGGCCACGAGGGTTGGATTGTCGCTCATGGGGAACGTGCGCTGAGATATTGGTTAGCCATTTCTCGTGCCAGTCTCATCGTAGCGAGCATGCCGGTGCCGAGCCCGTCGAGCCTAAACCCATCGCAATCCCGCGACTTTGCCGGGCTGTTGGCGCTGTTGCAGCCCGGGATGCGGGCCCTCGACGCTGTGCTGCGCGAGCAGGTGGCGCATTTTGAGCCCGAGGTGCGGGAGTTGGCGGCGTATTGCCTCGAGTCGACCGGCAAGCGCCTGCGGCCGCTGCTGGTTTTCCTCGCGGGCTGGGATGGCAGTGGCGTCCCCGGGCCGCTGTTGGTTCGGGCGGCCGCGGTCGTGGAGATGACCCATCTCGCTACGCTGGTCCACGACGACATCATGGACCATGCGATGTTGCGACGCGGACGGGCGACGGTGTCGGCGAAGGACGGCCCGGCGGCGGCGGTGCTGTTGGGCGACGCGCTGTTCGCGCAGGCGATGTGGCTGTCGACCCAGTTTCCCACGACGGAGGTGTGCAGCAGCGTGGCGGTGGCGACGCGCCAGGTCTGCACCGGGGAGATTGTGCAGACGCTGGGCGGCGCGACGGCCGAACCATCGAGGGCGCGCTACCACCGAATCATCGATCTGAAGACGGCGGAACTATTCCATGTGTCCTGCCGCATCGGGGCCCGACTGGCGGGCGGCGATGATGCGCTGGTCGAGGCCACCGGGAGATTTGGGCGCCGGCTGGGCATCGCCTATCAAATCTACGACGACCTGACCGATTTCCTGGGCACGGCCGAAGGTGCGGGCAAGACCCTTGGCACCGATTGGGCCAGCGGGAAGATGACGTTGCCCGTCCTCTGCCTGCTGGAGCAGTGCGGGGCGGAGGAAGCGCAGCGGTTGCTCCAGCTGTTGCGGACGGGCGCGGCGGACGCTGGCGCAGAGATCACGGTCCGGATGCGAGCGCTCGGAATCTTTGCCGCCGTTGGGCGTGAAGCGCGGGACGAGATCGCGAAGGCGCGGGCCGAGCTGGCGTCTTGGGCGTCGGTTCCGGCCGCGTTGGCACTTGGGGAACTTGCTACCTACCTCGAGGGTCAGTTGGAGAAACTTCTGGCAGGCGCCACCTGATGAGACCGCCGTCTCGGCGAGCTTGCCAGCAGCCGCACCCTTCCTAACTTCACGGCTCCGCCCCGCTAACCCGAATGGAATTCATCAAGGCCTTCAGCCGTACCCTCGTCGCCTCGCCTGAGCGCCAGGCGGAGGCGGATGCTGACACCTTGATCGTGCAGGAGGTTCGGGCCGGCAACGTGGCGGCCTTTGACCAACTGGTGCTGAAATACCGGGAGCGGGTCTACGCGGTGGTCTACAATCTCACCTCGAACCGCGAGGATGCGGCCGATCTCACCCAGGATGCTTTCATCAAGGCGTTCCAGTCGATCAACCGGTTCGGCGGGCAGTCCTCTTTCTTCACTTGGCTTTATCGGATCGCGGTCAACACCGCCCACACGCACCTGCGGAAGAACCGCCTCCGGACGTTCTTCAGCATCGAGCAGGCCTCTGAGGAGGAGAAGACCCCCGAATGGCTTGGCCAGTTGGCGGTCGAAGCCGGGGCGGAGAAAGAGATCTTCGCTCGTGATCTGCGCCAAAGATTGAACGAAGCGTTCCAAAAACTGTCTATCAGGCATCGTACCGTAATAACTCTGTTCGAAATTGATGGACTCAGTCATGCCGAGATCGCCGAGGTCATGGAGTGCTCCGAAGGCACCGTCCGTTCGCGTCTCCATTACGCCAAACTCCAATTGCAGGCTGATCTCCACGATCTCTTGAAACGCTAACCATGGGCTCCGCTCCAGAGATGCCGCCACGTCCGACGCTTGAGGAACTCCTCCGGTACAAGCGTTCCGAGCGCCCGGCGCCCGAGTTCTGGGCAGATTTCGACCGTGGGCTCCGCCAGAAGCAACTTTCCGCCCTGATGAAGCAGCCCAAGGGGTGGGCCAAGCTGCGCCCCATGCTTGCGCGTGGCATGAAGTGGGCGGTGCCGGTCACCGCCGCTGCGGCCGTGGCTGTGGTCGTGGTCCAGATTCCTCTCTCCTCCGTTTCCCGGCAGGTGCCGGTCGAGGTTGTCAGCATGCCGGTGCATTCCGGGCAGCCGTTGGTGAGGGAAAGTGCGAGCTCTTCCGGTCAGCACGAGGTGAGCGTCGCCTCGGCCGAACGTGATGCCGCGCTGCGGCAAGCCGCTCCGGTTGCGGCCGCTCCGTTGGTGAGCGATCCAGTTGTGGTGCCGGTCGCTTCCTTGGCTCCGGTCGAGCAAGTGTTGCCATGGGCCGCGACCTCGCTGACTCCGAATTCGGAGGTATTCGCTCTTTCGGGATCTGCGAACCAAGCGCGGCCGGCGGTGCAGGATGAACGGCGTTACCGCAGTTCGTGGACGTCGCGCTACAACACTCTCGCGCGCGAAATCGCCACGACCCAGACGCAGGAACGGACCCTGCAATTGGTTGCCTACGATCTGCAGCCGGAGACCAAGAAGCCGGCCGGCCGGTCGCTCACCGAGCAGACTTTGGCGGCGAACACGCGGGTCAGCCGCGAACCGGACGAGCGCGTTCTTCGCTCGCTGGAAGCCCGCCTTGGAGCGTCCGGCTCCGGCAGTCTTTCGATCAAGTTCTAGGCGCCGCTGGCGCTGATGAAACGGTGCGCCGAATGCCCGGCGATCGAGGCCAGCCTCGGCTGCGGCCTTGCAGGTGTTCCGCCTTTCCCCGCACGGTTTGGGCTGCTGGCGCCCCCGGAACCTTCAGGATTGCTTCGGCAGGGGAGGATTGGGTGGTTAGCAGGCTAGGACTTTTGTTGCCCATGATCACCCATCACGCATCGCTCGTAATCAGTACTTCCGGCACTGGCACCTATGAGATCACCGACCGGGTTGCGGCCGAACTCCGGCGCTCCGGTGTGCGCAACGGCATCGTCACCGTGTTCTGCCGGCATACGAGCTGCAGTCTGGTGATCTTCGAGAATGCCGATCCTTCGGCCCGGGCCGACTTGGAGGCGTGGTTCGAGCGTTTGGTCCCTGCCGGGGACCGGCTGTTCACGCATACCGCGGAGGGGGCCGACGACATGCCCGCCCATCTCAAGATGGCGCTGACCCGCACATCGGAGACGATCCCTGTTGCAGATACGCGCCTGCTCCTCGGCGAATGGCAGGGCATCTTCCTCTGGGAGCACCGGGCTGTCGCCCACCGCCGAAGCGTGGTGGTCACGGTGATGGGCGAGTAGCCCGTCGCCGGCCTCAGTAGAATTTCAGCTTGGGCAGATCTTGGTTGTCCACGAGGCCGATCGGCCGGTCGTCGGTGTCGACGACCAGCAGGTCGTCGATCTTGTGGCGCTCGAAGAGCTTGAGCGCCTCGATGGCGAGCAGGCCCGAGGCGATTGTCTTCGGCCGGCGTGTCATGAAAGTGGACACTGCTTGGCGCAGGAAATCGGGGCCGGTCAGCGCGCTGCGGCGGAAGTCGCCGTCGGTGAAGATCCCGGCGAGGCGGCCGTCGGCCGGGTCGACGACGGCGAGGCTGCCCGCCTTGGCGCGGGTCATCGCAAGGATCGCGTCCTGGGTGCTGGCGGTCGCGGGCAGCACGGGCAGCCGGTCGCCGGTGCGCATGATGTCGTCGACTTTCAACAACAGAACCATGCCGAGATTGCCGGCAGGATGAAAGCGGGCGAAGTCCTCGCGGGTGAGGCCCCGCGCCTCGAGGAGCACCATCGCGAGCGCGTCGCCGAGGGCGAGCGCGGCGGTGGTGCTGGCGGTGGGGGCGAGCTTGAGCGGACAGGCTTCGGCGGGGACACGGTAGAGGAGAAGCTGTTCGCACGCCTGGGCGAGTGGTGAATCTTCGCGGGCGGTGAGGGCGACCAGGCGCACGCCGAACCGCCGGAGCAGCGGGCACAGGCGGACGAGCTCCTCGGTCTGGCCGCTGTTGCTGACCAACACCGCGAGATCGCCATCGCTGCACAGACCGAGGTCGCCATGGAGCGCTTGTGTGGCGTCCAGAAACAGGGCCGGGGCGCCAATGCTGTTGAGGGTGCCAACCAGCTTCTCGGCGATGTGGGCGGATTTGCCGACGCCGGAGAAGATCAGCTTGCGGCCGGCCGACACCGTTTCCTCGACGGCGCGGAAGGCTGCGACGAAACGTTCGTCGAGCGCGGTGGCAGTGGCGTCGAGCGCGGCGCGTTCGGTGGCGAGGCAGGTTCGCGCCTTGGCGAGAACGGTGGCGGCATCGGGGCTCATCAAGATTTGAGTCGCAGGACTCGGGTGTCACCCTACGGTTCCGGCTTCCTCCATCAAAACCATTTTCCTGTTTCGCTTCTGCCATGCGTTCCGCTTTCGCCGCCATTTGTTTCGCCGTACTGGTCGTTGTCGGCGGAATGGGGCTGGCCGGTTGCCAGCCGAACGAGAATCTGCCGTTTGCTGCGGAGATCGATGAGCCGCTCTACCGGCGGGGCATGCAGTTGCTCCGTGGCGGGCGTTCACAGGAGGCGCTGGAGGCGTTCTTGAAGGTGGTGGAGAAGCGGGGAGGCGAGGCTCCGGAGTCGCATCTGGAGTGTGGTATCCTCTATCTTCAGTACATCAAGGACCCGGTCGCGGCCATCTACCATTTTCGCAAGTACCTTGCGCTGCGGCCGAACAGCCCACAGGCGACGCGCACCCGCGAGCTGATTGAGACGGCCACCAAGGAGTTTGCGCGGACGTTGCCGGCGGGCCCCTTCGAGGGGCAGGTGGAGCGGCTCGATCTGCGCGACACAGTTGCGCGTCTCCAGCAGGAGAACTTCCAGCTCAAGGAGCAGATCGCGCAGTTGCGCGGGCTGCCGGCGTCGATGCGACCGCAAATCGCTGCGGCGGCACCGAGTGCGAGCTCCCCCGAGCCCGAAGGGGAGCCACAGGAGACCGACATGGCTCCGGAGTCCGATGTAGCACCTGCTATTCCGGTGGCCGCGCCGAGGCTGACGCAACCGGGGCCGTCGCCTCAGCCAGTGGCGCCGCCGCTGGCCCCATCCGGACGGGTGCACACGGTGCAGAAGGGGGATTCGCTCTACAGCATCAGCCGGCAGTATTACGGTAACGGCGGAAAAGTGCCCGAGATCGTAGCGGCCAATCGAGGGACTCTGCAGGACCGGAACACCCCGCTGAAGATCGGTATGCAGCTCAAGCTGCCCTGAACTGTATCCAAGCGGCTGAATGGTGAGGGGTGAGCCGGCGGCCCGACGCGGTCGATTGCGACATCGAGCGGCGCTGAGTGCATGAACTGGTGCCTTGCGTGTGCGCTGGTCGCTTGGTGCCCGGGGCCGTGGGAGCGAGTGCAGGCGGGAACCCGGGCGGCAGCCGATGTGATTGATAGAGTACGACAGTGTGCGGTCAACGTCGACCACTCCTGTCCTCCGTAATCGCCCGGGAGCGTTGTATGGCCTTGGCCTGAAGGTGCGGGCTGGCAGTTCCCTGCCGCCGCATCGACGCATACCCAACTGCAGGTCATCCAGACTACAGCAACAACCCCCCCATGCCTTGCGCTTCTGCCGTCGACCGGTGCCCTGTGCCGGCGGCGCGGAGTTCTGGGCCCGTTACGACAATGCACCCAAAAACACGTAAGAAGTTCCTGGCCTCGCTCGCACTGGTGGGCGCATGGCCACTCGCGGCTCAGACCGCTGCCCCCGCCCCCGCCACAGCCCAACCGAGCGAAGCCTCCGAGGAGGTCGTCGTCCTCAGCCCGTTCGAAGTCTCGGCCAGTTCCGAGTCCGGCTATACCGCCACCGACACCCTCGCCGGTACCCGTATCCGTACGGACCTGCGCGACGTCGGCTCCTCGCTCTCGGTCATCACGAAGGGCTTCCTGCAGGACGTCGGCGCCACCAACAACGCCACGCTGCTCCAGTACACGACCAACACGGAAGTGTCCGGCACGTTGGGCACTTATTCCGGTCTGGGCAACGGCCAGACCCTGAACGAAACCGGCACCCTGCGCAGCGGCAACGTCAAGAACCGTATGCGTGGTTTGTCGGACGCCGACAACACCCGCGATTTCTTCACCACGGACATTCCGTGGGACTCCTACAACGTGGAGCGCATTGACCTCCAGCGCGGCCCGAACGCCATCCTGTTCGGTCTCGGCAGCCCGGCCGGTATCATCAACGCGTCGGTCAACAACGCGACGTACAAGACCAAGGGCCAGGCGGAGTTCCGCTACGGCTCGTACGGCACCATGCGCGGCAGCCTCGACTTCAACCAAGTGCTGATCGACAACGTGCTCTCCGTTCGCGTGTCGGGCTTGTTGGACAACAAGAAATACCAGCAGAATCCGGCTTTTGAGGACGACCATCGCTTCTCGATCGCCCTGCGTTTTGACCCGAAGCTGATCAAGGCCAAGGGCTTCAACACCAGCATCAAGGCGAAGTACGAGGCCGGCGATATCGACGCCAACCGCCCGCGCATCCTTCCGCCTTACGACAACGTCACGCCGTGGTTCGCCGCGGTGCAGCAGAATTCGAACGGCACCTACACGGCCGCCAGCGGTCTCGGCAAGACCGGCGTCAACTATCCCGCGGATGTCGGCGCCTCCTCCAACCCGTGGATCGCGCAGATCGCGGGCAACCAGCAGCAACCCATCTGGTTCATCGACGGCAACAGCAACCAGCTCTACCGCATCTACGGCGGCTTCGTGAATCGCGGTGCGCGCACGACCGCCGGCGTCGCCCAGGGCGCCTCCG
>JAEXPL010000171.1 GCA_023446865.1 Verrucomicrobiota bacterium
GTTGCGCGGCGGGCGGACGGGCCCAACCGGCGCGGCGACGAAGAGAGACGTCAGGTCGAGTTCAGGAGCAGCGCCGCCGCCGCTCAGAACTTGAAGCGAGCTTGGACGCCGAGGTAGTGGACGCCGACATCGTCGTAGTCGGTGTAGCTGTACTCACCGACCACATCGAGGTTCTTGGTGATCGAGTAGGTGGGCGCGAACGTGGCCCGCACGAAGTCGTCGTTGGCCTCGCCCTCGCCGGCGCTGAGGCGGAAGGTGGCGGCCCACTTCTCGTCGACCTGGTATTTCACGAGACCGAGGACAAAGTAGCCGTCGCCGTTGCCGCCGCCTTCGCCGTAGTCCTTGTAGTCGGTGCTGCCATAGCAGTATTCCGCCGCATAGGTGAACTTCCCGGAGACGTACTGGATCCAGGTGTCGGCGACGAAGTGCTTGGTGCCCGAGGCGTCGCCGCTGTCATAGCCGAGGCCGGCGAACCAAGTGAAGTCCTTGATGGCTTTGTAGGTGAAGTAGGCCTCGAGACCAACGCCGTTGTCGAGGTCGCCATCGCCCTTGTAGTAGGTGGGGCCGTAGAGCGAGTCGGAGACGCCAAACCCGATCGTGTAGGCGTCGGTGCTGTTCTCGACCTTGATGCCGGTGTGGTAGGCGGGGATGTAGGCGGCCGTCGGATTGGCGTAGGAGATCTGCAGCATGTTCGGGATATCGAACGCCTCGTAGCCGAGCCAGCTGAGGTACTTACCGGCGGTCACGGTCGTACCGTTGCCGCAGTCGTAGGTGCCGTAGGCGTCGAGGAAGATCGGGGAGGCGCCGAAGCCGTCGCCCGAGCCCGCGCCGAAGGCGAAGAGACTGGTGGTGACCGTGACCGGCGCGAACTTCGCCACGGCGGTGAGCTTCATGGCATCAAGGTCAGCGTTGCTGTCACTGTCCGCACCCTCGACCTTCGTGTACGAAGCCGAGCCGGCGACATAGCCGCTGATGGCAAACTGTTCCGAGAGCGCGATCTCGGCGAAGAGGGAGCTGGAGGCAAGGGCGGCGGCCGCAACGCCCGCGAGTTTCAGGGAGGTCGGTAGTTTCATTTTCACAGTTGTGTGGATTTGTGTGGTGGGCCGCGTCATCGGGCGACGCGTACCCGGGCGCCGGTTTAGCAGGCGTCGTGCCCCGGGTGCCACGGATGGCGTGAAACGTTTTCATGCCTCCGGCGCGGTCGGTCCCTTCGGCACGGAGTCCGGATCGCCGCTGCCGTGGGAAAACAAAAAACCCGCGCCGGCCTGGCGCGGGTTGGAAGAGAATACTGTGCCCGAATCCCGGTTACTCAGCCGCCGTCTCAGTCCCGCCGGTGGCGCCGAGCGTGGTGCCACCCGAGACAGTGACCTTCTCCATGATCGCCGCGCGGACCTTCTCGGCCACGTCGCGTTTCTCGGCGAGAAACGCCTTCGCCGCCTCGCGGCCTTGGCCGATGAGGTTGCCCACGTAGGCGATCCAGGCGCCCTTCTTCTCGAGCACCTTCTGCTCGATGCCGAGGTCGAGGAGCGAGCCCGTCTGCGAGATGCCCTCGGTGTACATGATGTCGAACTCGCACTCGGTGAAGGGCGGGGCGACCTTGTTCTTCACCACCTTGATCTTGGTGCGGTTGCCGATGACCTTGCCGGCCGGATCCTTGATCTGGCCGATGCGGCGGATGTCGATGCGGATCGAGGAGAAGAACTTCAGCGCGCGGCCGCCGGGGGTCGTCTCCGGATTGCCGAACATCACGCCGATCTTCTCGCGGATCTGGTTGGTGAAGATGCAGACGCACTTGGTCTTGCTGATCACGGCGGTGAGACGGCGCATGGCCTGGCTCATCAGGCGCGCCTGCGAGCCGACGGTGGCGTCGCCCATCTGGCCGTCGAGTTCCTGCTTGGAGATGAGGGCGGCGACGGAATCGATCACGATGACGTCGATCGCACCGGAGCGGATGAGTGTCTCGGCGATGGTGAGCGCGTCCTCGCCGCTGTCGGGTTGGGAGACGAGGAGGTCGTCGAGGTTCACGCCGACGACGCGGGCGTACTTCGGGTCGAGGGCGTGCTCGACGTCGATGAAGGCGGCTAGGCCGCCCTTGCGCTGGACCTCGGCGATCACGCTCAAGCAGAGCGTGGTCTTGCCCGAGGACTCGGGGCCGAAGATCTCGATGATGCGGCCGGTGGGCAGGCCGCCGGCGCCGAGAGCGAGGTCGATGGCGATCGAGCCAGTGGAGACGGTTTCCACCTTCATCTTGGTGGCGTCGCCCAAACGCATGATCGAACCCTCACCGAATTCCTTGGTGATGGCCGAGAGGGCGAGATCGAGATTCTTGCGAGCGGCGGCGTCGGCGGAGACTTGAGCGGAAGCCTTGGATTTTTCGGCAGGAGCGGCGGGTTTGGACATGGTAGAAATATCGGCGGCAGGTTTGCGCGGGGAACGAGTGGCGACGCTTGCCGAAACAGCAGGGGTGGCAAGAGCGATGTCGGGTGCGGAGTCGAGTTCGGAGATCATGCGCGGAGCCTACCAGCCGGGGCCGGACAACGACGGTCCGAGGCCGCGAGGCCCAGCGGGAGAGCGCCGAACGAAGCTACAACGTCCACGCGCTCCACGCCACGCCGAGCAGGATCGTGAGGATCGCGATCGGGGTGCCGGCCTTGAGGTACTCGAGGAAGCTCAGATGCACGCCGCGGCGCCGGGCACTCTCGGCCACGATGAGATTGGCGACGGACCCGAGCAGGGTCAGGTTGCCGGCAAGCGTCGTGGCCATCGCCAGGGTGAGCCACGCCTGATGCGGATCGGCAAGGCCGGGAACAACCGGGCGGAAAAGCATCACCGCGGGGACATTGGATACAACATTGCTGAGCACGAGCGAGACCACCGTGAGCTGGCCCGGTCCGGCGTCCGCATAGGGACGGAGCACGGCGAAGAGCCGCGCGCCGAGTCCGCAATGCTCGACCGCCCCGGTGACGACGAACAGGCCGCTGAAAAACACCAGCAACGACCAGTCGATCTCCTGGAAGACCTTCTCCGGCTCCATCCGCCGTGTGACCAACAACAACGCTGCGGCCGCGGCAGCAGCGAGCGGCACCGGAGCGCCCGCCACGAGCGCGACAAGCATCAGGCCCGTCGCGAGCATCGATTTGCGCAGGAGCGGACGATACTGCTGCGGCGGCAACTCGAGGCGCTCGGTGAAATACTCCGCGCGAAACTCCCGGCGGTAGACGAGGACGATCACCGTCCAGCCGATGACAAGCCCGAGGACTGCGATCGGGCCGAGCGCCCAGGTGAAATCGACGAACGAGATCCCGGAGGAAATGCCCACGAGCATGTTCTGCGGGTTGCCCGTGATGGTTGCGACCGAGCCGATGTTGGCGGCGGTGACGAGGCCGACGAGGTAGGGCAGGGGATTGCGCTTCAGGGAGGCGGTGAGATCGAGTACCAACGGCGTGAAGACGAGAACGATGGTGTCGTTGAGAAAGATCGCGGAAAGCGTGCCGGAGACGAAGACGATCAGAGCGAGGAGGCGGCGCGGAGTGCGCGCGAAGCGGATGACGTGGGAGTTGATCAGGTGAAAGAAACCCGCGATACGGAGGTTCACGTTGAGGATCATCATCCCGAAGAGCAGGAGGATCGTGTTCCAATCCACGGCGCGGTACGCGGCCTCCAAGGGCAGGAAGCCGAACGCCACCATCAGCACCGCACCGACCAGCGCGATCGTCGCGCGGTTCATCTTCAACGCCGGGTAGCGGCCGATCGCCACCCCCACGAGGGTGATCGCGGCAAGGATCGCGACTGCGAGCTGGGACCAGTTCATCGGAGCGCGAGGCTGGATTCGCCACTGCATCGGAGCAAACCGGCAATCTCGGCCCTCCAACCGCAACAACGCGCAAGCGCGCGTCTCACCGGTCAAGGTCCGGCCGACACAGCCGATAGGATCGAGACCCACACCCATGAAGGAGATCGAAATCACGGAGATTCCCCCTCTCAGCCCCGGCGAGCACTCGCTGCTCGATCTGCACAGCATGGTCAACATCCTCAACGTGCTCCGCTGCGAACTGACGGTGCTCGGCCTTCTCGCCGCGAACGACGAAAACTACCTGCACGAGGGCCTGGCCGTGTGCGAAACGCTGCTCGCCTCGTTGCACGACCCGGCGGCGGCCTTGCGCGAAGCGGGGCGCGTCGAGGAACACGAGCGCATCGTCCTCCATGAGTTCGCCACCAAGCTGGCGAATCCACCGGCCCACCCCAACCCCGCGGAAATGACCGAAGCGGTGGCCAACCTCCGGGCCGTGTTCGCCATTCTCAAGCTCCGTGCGCAGGAGATCCTCGCCCGCGCCGCCGAGCCCGACCGCTGGGTGGAGTTCAAATTGGCCAGCCTGCGCGCCGATTTCATGGCCGTCTTCTCCGCGATCGAGAAGCACAGCCGCGGCCGCTTCCGCATCTTCTACAACGCCGCACGCAAGGACACCCAGGACTACTACGTCGACTTCCGTCTCGAGACGGCTTCGGGCGGGCCGGTCGCGCTCCCCCTGGTCTTCGTCGACGTGATGCGCGACCTCATCGCCAACGCGCGAAAATACACCGCCCCCGGCGGCGCCATCACCGCCGCGCTTTTCGAGGACGCCCACATCCTCCGCTTCGTCGTGGCCGACACCGGGCGCGGCATCCCGGAAAACGAAATCGCCCAGGTCGTGCACTTCGGCAAACGCGCGTCGAACGTGGGCGACGTGCGCACGTTGGGGGGCGGTTTCGGCCTCACCAAGGCGTTCCTGGTGACGAAACGCTTCGGCGGCCGGTTCTGGATCGCCTCCGAACTGGGTCGTGGCACGCGCATCCGCATCGCGATCCCGCGACCAGCGGCGGCCACCCGGTAGGCGCAGGCGATTCTCGACCGGAAAAACCGCCGATACGGGATTAGGCTTCTCTGGCGCAGGACGATCTCTCCGCCCCGCGCGCTGGTTCCGCCACCAAGAGATGCCCAGGAGAAGAGCCGCCATGAAGACTGCGTGCACCCATCATCCGGGCCGTAGTATTCGCCAGTTGAATCCCCTGCTGGCGCTGCTCGCCGCAGCGCTGCTCTTGGCGGCGCCGCCCGCCCGGGCCGAGGTGATGGCCGGGGCTTCCGGCGCCGAGGCCTACTGCCTCCCGGAGGACCCGGCGGACCTGCTCCGCCTCGATGACGAGATGCGACAGTTCTTCGCCACGCGAGTGTCTCGGCACAGTCCGATCGGGGACCGCATCGAAGCCATCTCCGCTGCGATCATCCGGCCCGACGGCCTCGGTTTCCGCTACGCCAACGCTGGCCTTTACGACGTGCGGGAGGCCTTTCGGCGCCGCAGCGGCAACTGCCTGACCTTCGCCGCACTCTTTGTCGCCGTAGCACGCGACTTCGGCATCCACGCAAGATTCAACCAGGTCGACAACCGCCCCACGTGGACCCGGGCCGGCAGCATCGTGCTGGAAATCCGTCATATCGACGTCCGGATCGAGCACGACCACCAAGCCTACGAGGTCGGTCTCGACCTCTCCGGGCTGCCCGCCGCGCCACCGATCGCCGCCGGCCCCATCAGCGACCGCCGGGCCTTCGCCGAGATCTACGGCACGGCCGGCGTGCAGCGGCTCGTGGTCGGCGACCACACCGGAGCGCTGCCGCTCCTTCGTCGCGCCACCACCGCCGATCCGACATCGACGGTGGCGTGGACCAATCTCGGCAAAGCGTACCTAATCTGCGGAGACATAGCGGCCGCGCGGGCCGCCTTCGAGAGCGCGCTCCGCCTGCGCGCCTCCGACTGGGCCGCGATCGACGGCCTCGCCCGCGTGCACCGCAGCGAAGGCCGCCCCGACCTCGCGGAAGCCCTTGAGCGCCGGGCGGTGCGCTATCGGGAACGGAACCCGTACTACCTGCTGTTCCTCGCGGAAGGCGCCCTCGCCGACGGCAAGATCGAGCAGGCACGGCGGCTCCTGCTGCGCGCCTACGACCTCAAGCGCGATGAGGCGGCCATTCTCGCCGCCCTCGCCGCGACCTGCCACAAGCTCGGCCGTCAAGGCGAAGCCGCGCGCTGGCAGCGCCGACTCGGCTCGTTGAACCGGCTGCCGGATCCCGGTGGTGATTGACCCAGCTCAGCGCTGTGCCCGCCTTCGGCGCAGTTCCACAGCGGAAGGACAAGCGGCCGCGGGTGGCACCGCCCGGTTCAGGCCGGACCGGCGCCGGTCGGGCCGTAGTATTCGCGAACCCATTCCACGAGATGGCGCAGGCCCTCCTCGAGCGGAGTCTTCGGGGCGTAGCCGACTGCGGCGCCGATGCGGGTGAGATCGGCGCACGTCTCCGGCATCTCGGTGGGTTGGGGCGGAAGCAGCTCGATGTTCGCCTTCTTGCCGAGAAGCGACTCGAGCATCTGCACAAACAAGAGCATCTCCACCGGGCGGTGGTTGCCGATGTTGAAGACGTCGTAGGGGGCCGCAGGCGGGCGCGCATCGCCCGCCGTCGGGGACGCCGCGGGCGCCGGGCGCGGCGACAAGGCCAGCCGCAGGATGCCCTCGACGATGTCGTCCACATAGGTGAAGTCGCGGCGGTATTTGCCGTAGTTCCAGAGCTTGATCTTCTCGCCGGCGAGGATCGCGCGGGCGAACATGATCGGGCTCATGTCGGGCCGGCCCCACGGGCCGTAGACGGTGAAGAAGCGCAAGCCGGTGCAACGCAACCCGTGAACATGCGCGTAGCTGTAGGCCATGTGCTCGTTCGCGCGCTTGGTGGCCGCGTAGAAGGAGAGGGGCTCACTCACGGCGTCCTCGCGGAACGGAGTGGGAACGCCGGCGCCGTACACGCTCGAGGACGAGGCAAAGACAAGGTGCTTGGGCGGGTGGCGATGCGCCGCCTCGAGGATGTTGGCGAAACCCACGAGGTTGCTGTGCACGTAGGCCTCGGGGTTGGTGAGGCTGTAGCGCACCCCAGCTTGGGCGCCGAGATGGATGAGGTAGTCGGGCTTGAAGCCCGCGACGAGCGCTTGGAGTGCCGGAGCATCCGCAAAATCAGCGCGGACGAAACGGAACCCCTCCTTGCCCTCGAGCCGCGCGAGTCGCGCCTCCTTCAACGCCACCGGGTAATAGTCGTTGACGTTGTCGATCCCAAGCACCTCGGCTCGCCCCGGCTGGGCGAGCAACCGCTGGCAGACATGTGAACCAACAAAGCCGGCGGCACCGGTCACAAGGATCTTCATGGTGGCCGGTCTAGGCGAAGCCAGCAGGAGCGGCTAGAAAAATAGGCGGCGCACGGCCATCCGCGGAGTGTTGCGCTTGGAAGAGAATAGGTAAGGTTGGACTTGAAGGAAGCGACCCCGGCTCCATTCCGTTCACCGCAACCCACTCCACCCCCACACCGCCCGCATGAACATCAAAGCCTACTTGAAGCCGCACTGCGGCTGGAGCAACGGCGTCCGCGCGATCCTGCGCAAGTACGGTCTCGCATTCGAGGACTGCGACATCTTCAACAACCCTGATCTGTACGCGGAGATGGTGCGGAAATCAGGCCAGCCCCTCTCGCCGTGCGTCGAGATCGATGGCGCCATGCTGGCCGATGTGAGCGGCGAGGAAGTGGAAAACTACCTGCTGGCCAACAACCTCGTGCGGCCCAGCGCCACGGTACCGGAAGCGCCAATCTCGTCGGGTTGCAGTCCCGAGGCCGAACAAGTTCGGCTGGCCGACGAGCCGATCCGGTTCTTCTGAGCCGCCGAGCCCGGCGCCCTTCGACGGATCTGCACCACCCGGATCGTCGAAGGGCAATCACCCCCGAATCCGGCGCGGTTCCAGCTCTGGAAAGCGGAGCAGCACGGGCCGTTCTCGAAAAAAACCCGGGACCTCCGCGTGTTTTTTGGTGACTCTGTCCAAAGGGGTCTTCCAAAGTCACCCTCCGTCTCCCTCGACCACCATAAAGGAATGAGCAGCAACAGCACCAACCGTCCCGGCCAGCTCGGCCTTCCCGCCAAGCAAGGGCTCTACGATCCGTTCTTTGAGCACGATGCTTGCGGCGTCGGCTTCGTGGTCGACATGAAGGGGCGCAAATCCCACCGCATCGTCGAGCAGGCCGTGCAGGTGCTGGTCAACCTCGACCACCGCGGCGCCGCCGGCAGCGAGCCCAACACCGGCGACGGCGCCGGCATCCTCACGCAGGTCCCGCACGCGTTCTTCGCGGCCGCCTGCAAGAAGGCGCGCATCCCGCTCCCGGCCGCCGGCCAGTACGGCGTGGGCATCGTCTTCCTCCCGAAGAACGTCACCAAGCGCCGCCGCCTCGAGGAGAAGTTCGAGCACATCATCCAGTCCGAAGGCCAGACGGTCCTCGGCTGGCGCACCGTGCCGACCAACAACGCCTCCCTCGGCGAGACCGCCAAGGCCAGCGAGCCTTGCATGCGCCAGGTCTTCATCGGCCGCGCCCCCGAGCTGGTCGACGACATGGCCTTCGAGCGGAAGCTCTACGTGATCCGCAAGCGCGGCTACACGGAGATCCGCAACACCACGATGGACGGCGCGGAGTACTGGTACCTCCCCAGCCTCTCGGCCAAGACCATCGTCTACAAGGGCATGCTGCTCACCCTGCAGCTCGCCGAGTACTTCCCGGACCTCTCCGACCCGCTCTTCGAGTCGGCCCTCGGCCTCGTCCACTCCCGCGTCTCGCCCAACACGTTCCCGAGCTGGAACCGCGCGCACCCGTACCGGTACCTCGCGCACAACGGCGAGATCAACACCCTCCGCGGCAACATCAACTGGATGCACGCCCGCGAGGCCCTCTTCATCTCCGAGGC
>JAEXPL010000202.1 GCA_023446865.1 Verrucomicrobiota bacterium
CCTCGGGCATGATGACCGACTTCGGCACGTTGGTGCTCACGTCGATCAGCAGGCCGCCCTCGGGGGCGGGCGAGCCGAGCGAGAAGGTGAGGGGGGCGCGGCCGCCGGTGGTGAGGGTGAGGGACTCTGGCGCGACGTTGAGCGAGAGGCCGTCGACGCGGAAGGAGCCGACATCCTGGCTGGTGGTGCCGTTGTTGAGGGTGACCTTGTAGGCGCGGCCGGCGGGCACGGCGGGGACGGCGAACGAGATGGCGTTGGGGCCTTCGAACACCGTGCGGGCCGGAACGCTGTCGAGATAGACGACATCCTGCGGGGTGAAGCCGCGGCCGACGATGGCGATGCGGGCGCCGACAGGACCACGCACGGCCTCCAGGGTGTAGACGTAGCGGTTGGTCAGCTTGATCGTGCGCAGCTCGGTGTACTCCTCGACGGGGATGACCATGTTGCTGCGCTCGGCGGCGTAGTTGACGAGCAGGTAGTAGGTCGCCTCAGTGCGGCCGGCGGGCATGTGGTAGTCGAACTCGTAGAGGCCGTCGCCGAGGGCGCTGGGCGACATCGGGAAGATCTGGCCGTCGATGACGATCTGGACCTTGAGCGAGCCCTTCACCAGCTCGGTGGAGTTCGGCTTCACCCGCGCGGTGATCGTGTAGATCTGCGAGGGGTTCTCGGCCACGGTATCCGCGGTCATGTTGACGATCGTGGAGGTGCACCCGCCCAGGAGCGCCAGCGCGAGCGCGGCGGCCGAGACGGTGAGGACGCGTTTCCAGGAAGAAGCCTGCGAGTGTTGCATAAATGTTTGCCGGAGCCGGCCTTTCGTTGCGTGGTGGCCGGCGCAGATGGCGGAATCTCTAACGTTCGCTGCGCAGGCAGAGCAAGAAAAAGCCGAGTCGGTCGCACTCGGTGTGTACGTGCATGTGCCGTTCTGTTCCACCACTTGCGAGTACTGCGCGTTCTACCAGGTGCGGCCGGAGGGCGACGATCTCGCCCGCTATCTGCGTGAGATGGAGCGGGAGTTTTCGCTGGTGGAAACGCCGTTGCGCGCGGGCACCGTCTTCTGGGGCGGGGGCACGCCGGGGCTGTTGCCGGCGAAACATCTGGCCGAGCTCTGCGGCCTCGTCCGGCGCAACCTCGCCGCGGACCCGGCGGAATGGAGCGTGGAGCTGGCGCCGGGTACGGTGACGCGCGAACGCCTCGCCGCGCTGCGCGACGGCGGGGTGACGCGGATCTCGCTCGGCGTGCAGAGCCTCCAGCCCGAACTGCTCGCGGCGCTGGGCCGGCGGCACACGAAGGAGCAGGCGTTGCGCGCCTACGACCTGGTGCGGGCGGCTGGCTTCGCCTCGGTGAACCTCGACCTGATCTTCGCGGTGCCCGGCCAGGATGCGGCGGGCTGGCGGCAGGATCTCGCGGCGGCGGTGGCGCTCGCGCCCGACCACATCTCGACCTACTGCCTGACGTTCGAGGAGGACACGGCGCTGTTCGTGAAGCTCTCGGAGGGCAAGGTGAAGCTCGACGTGGAGAAGGAGGCGGCGTTCTACGAGGCGACGTGGGACGAGCTCGGCGCGGCGGGCTTCGCCCAATACGAGATTTCCAACTACGCCCGACCGGGTCACGCGTGCCGCCACAACCTCAACACGTGGGCGATGCAGGAGTGGCTCGGCTTCGGTCCCTCCGGCGCGTCGCAGCACGCCGGCTGGCGCTACCAGAACCCGCCCGATCTCGCCGCGTGGCGCGCGGACCTTGCCGCCGGCAAGCGCGGCACGATGGACCGCACCGCACTCACGCCGGAGCTGCTCGCCGCCGACACGTTGATCTTCGGACTGCGCTGCAACGCCGGCGTCGATCTGGCCGCGGCGCAGAGGCGTTTCCCCACGGCGAACTGGCCGGCCTTCCGCGCCCTCGCGGCGCGGCTCGTGGGCGACGGGCTGGCGGAGTGGGGCGCGCCGGAGGTGCTGCGGCTCACCCGTCGCGGCCGCCTGCTCGCCGACTCCGTGGGCACGGCCGTGCTGGAGGTGTGAGGCCGGGGGCGATCCTCTTCGGCGGCACGTTTAGGTCAGGGCCGGGTCTCCGGCTCTGTCGGAGCGGGCGGGACTTTCTCCGGCGTTCCCTGTGCTGGCTGATTCGGCCATTTTAGGTTCCGGACCTTTGTGGGCAAAATCTGGCGATGGCCCGTCGCGCCCTTCTCCAGAATGTCCCGAAGCCTTACTTCAAAGGATAGGGGCGATCCCGCCGGTTTCTGCCAGGCACTGAAGTCACCGGACAAAGTCACCTTCCTTCCAAAACTCGCGTGTATCGGTACGGCGATCACTTCATCTTTCATCTCTGCTGGCTGAGCGACCCTAATGATTACTCCCTGCTCGTTGTAACCGCCGTTCGTGAAGCTCGCTAGAATGAGGTAGTCCGGATCAACAACCGAGGCAGAGATCGAAACCACACGCCATTCCGGAAAAACGGTTGCACACCCGGAGAACACAAAACAAAGCGCGACTAGAAATAGGCCGGTGCGTGGTGTTCTCATCTTGTGCCGAACAGTGTAATTATCCTGCACCGCATCTACGACCGCGGGGCCGAGGAGTGTTTGGTTGAAGAGGGTGGGAATGCCAGGAGAAGAATCTCTGGTCCGCGCGGTCCTGGTTGGCGTGACCGGAATTCGGATCCTGTCGGAGGCTGATCAGACCAGCGAGGGAGGCGAAGTCGAGCCCGTTGACGTTCGGTGGCACCGGTCCCCGATCATCACGAAGGTTCCCGTTTGCGGCAGCGTCTGCAGGCCGGGGCGTCGACCCGGCGTCTCCGGAGGGCCACCTCAGCGAGGTGGGCTACAGCAAGCACCCTGCGTGCATCGCCACCGAGGCTCCGTGAGTATTGGGCGCGGGCCGGCGCGGCGGCTTGCGTTCGGAAGGGCGGCGGATCCAGACTTTGCAGACGCCGGGTGCACGCCGCCCCGGCAGTTCTCCCCCCTGCCGCTTGCTGCGATGAACTTCCTCTCTCGTCTCCTCCGCCCCGTGCGTCTTGGTCTGCTGGCCGCGGCCTGTTCCGGTTGCGCGCTGCTTGGCGCCGACATCCCGGGTAGCGGCGCGATGCCTCCGCGCTCGCTGAAGACGCCGAACCCGCCGGCGCCGGCGGATGGCCGCATGGCCGGGGTGCAACTGCTGGTGTGGCTTCGGGCCGACGGCACGGTTGACGACGTCGAGCGGGTGCGGGGCGACGAGGAGTGGTTCCCGGCGGTGGCTGCGACGGTGCGGCAGTGGACGTTCGAGCCGGTGCTGGCGGCGGGGCAGCCGATTCCGGCGCGCGTCGAAGTCGAGGTCGGCGTGCAGCACGGACGGGTATCGATCTCGTTCTCGCCGCTGCCGAATCTGCCCGGCGAACTGCACAGCAAGGACGAGCTCGGCGTGAGCCCGCCGGTGTTGACCGAGGATCCGGAGGTGATCGTGCCCCTCGAGGGGAGGATCCGGATGTCGATGCCGAAGGCCATCATTCGCTATGTCGTGGAAGAGGACGGGAGCACCGGGCGGTTTCTTGTGGCCGAGGCGCCGTCCGAGGCGACGGTCCGAGCGGCGCTCGACCTGGTGGCGGCGCAGCGCTTCCGCCCGGGGACGATTCGCGGCAACCCGGTGCCGGTGGAGTACATCACGGCGGTGGCCTTCCGCGGGACGGTCGAACAGATCCCCGGCTTGGAGGGCGCCGCGACAGTGGCCGATCCGGTCTATCCGTACGAGCGGCTGCTGGCGAAGGACGAGGGCAGTGCCAAGGTGCGGTTCCGCCTCGGGGCCGACGGGCGGGTCGAGGAGACCGCGGTGGCCGCGGCTACGCATCCGGATTTCGGAGCCGCGTTGGCCGTGGCGGTGGAGACGTGGCAGTTCTCCCCCGAGGCGGCGGTGGCGAAGCCGGAGCGGGAGGTCGAGTACGAGTTCGTGCCGGGACGCGTGCCGTACGGGGCGCGGCGCTTGGCGGACCTGATCCGCAGCGGCGGCGAGATTTCGAACAAGGCAGCCGGCCTCGATGCGAAGCTGCAGGTGTTGGCCAGACCGGCGCTGGCGTACCCGCGAGCGCTGTTCGCGACGCGCACGCCGGGGCGGGCCAAGGTCGAGTTCATCGTCGACCGCAGCGGGCTTGCGCAGCTCCCGCGCGTGCTGGAGGCGAGTGCGCCGGAGTTCGGCTGGGCGGCCGCGAACTGGGCGAGTGGCATGCGGTTCGCGCCGATGACCCGCGGCGGCAAGGCGGCCGAGCTGCGGGTGGTGCTTCCGGTGCAGTTCACGCCGCCGGTGGACGGTGGACTGTAGACTCTGGACGGTAGACGGTAAGCGGTTGCCGGTGACCGGTGAGCGGTGGCCGGACACCGGAAGGCGGTGATGGGGACGGAATGCGAAGCGTTCGGCTACGAGAGGGGATCGCTGCTCTCGCGAGCAGCGCCACGGACGGAGAGCGGAGGCGTTGACAGTGGGGGGCGAACGGACCGATGGGCTCACGCGCATCGCTACGACGGCAGCGGCGCAAGGGGCGGAACGGATCGCGGCTCTTGCGAGCAGCGCCCCAAAGGAAGGACGGAGTGGGAAAACCGGAGAATGGAGTTCCCGCTCCTGAAATTGGTGCCACGGGCGGAGTGAAATACTGCTCTGGCGAGCAGCGCCACGAGGACGGGCTACTTGGGCTGCTTCTTCGACTCGGTCTTCTCGGCGGGGGTTGGCGGCTCCTCGGGCAACCGGGGGGCGTCGCCGAGTTGTGGAGGCGGCGGCGCGGCGGTGGCCTCGATGGTGTGCGGCGGCGGTTGGGGGGCGGGCTGCTGCGCCTTCTCCTTCTTGGAGCACGAACAGCCGGCGAGGGTCAGCAGCGCTGTGGCGAGGACGAAGGGCCGCGCGGAGAGTGGGAGAGGCGGCTTCATGGCGTGACCGTGATGGAATGGCGGAAGAAGCAGCGGGCGAGACCGGTGGTGTTCACGCTGAACGTGTGGGCGGAGCCGCTGCCGGTGTCGGGAATCGTGGTCCAGGTGACGAGGTCGGTGGACCATTGGGCGCTGTAGGTGACGCCGCTCACGCCGCCCGGCTGGGTGTAGGTGACGCTGCAAGTGTTGCCGGAGAGCGTCGGCGTGGGGAGGGCGGATTCGAGGGTGGCGTGTACGGGATCGAGGCCGAAGGCGTACTCGATGCCGTTGCTCAAGCCGTCGCCATCATGGTCGGCGGACGGACCACCGGTGACGGCGGGCGACTGGGCGGCGGCCCAGACGGAGTAGCCGGCGGCAGCGGTCACGGTGACAGTCTTGATCGCGCCGTCGCCGAACCAACGCGTGCCGACCTGGGGTCGGATGCGCATCAGGTAGGTGCTGCCGCCGGTGAGTGCGGCACCGGCGGTGGTGGCGTCGAGGGTGAAGCTAGTGCTGCCGGCGGGCATCGTGGTGGTGACGTTGCCGACGAGCTGCGTGGCGTTGGTGTCGTTGATGTCGTCGACGTAGAAACCATAGTTGTCGTTGCTGCCGATCACGGCGCTGGTGCCGCTCCAGCGGAGGATGAAGCGCACGCGGATCAGTTGGCCGGCGTAGGCGGCGAGGCTGATGGAGCGGGGGTTGAAGCCGACGTC
>JAEXPL010000211.1 GCA_023446865.1 Verrucomicrobiota bacterium
GTCCTCAAGCGCGAGGGCTTCAAGGTGGCCAACGTCGGCAGCTTCCGCCGCTGGGCCGGCGCCGGCCTGCCCGTCCGCAAACCATGATCGCCCCGCTGCAGCGCTTTTTCGCCGTCGCGCTTGCCTCCCTCGGCTTGACGCTGATCTCCGCCTGCGCCGCCCCGGTTCCGCGCGTCACACCGGACGAAGCCGCCCAGCGGGTCGCTTCCGGTGGTGCCGTGCTCGTCGACGTCCGGGAGCCCGACGAATGGGCGCAGACCGGAATCGTCGCCGGTGCGACGCCGCTCGCCTTGAGCGATCTGCGTGGCGAACGTCGCGACTGGAAACCGTTTCTCGCGGCGAACAAAGACCGCGAGCTGATCCTTTACTGCCGCTCCGGCAACCGTTCCGGCCAGGCCGCGGCGTTGCTCGCCGCCGAGGGTTTCCGCACCGCGAACGCCGGCGGCCTGCGCGACTGGATCGCCGCTGGAAAGCCGATCGCGCCAGCACCGCGACCGAAGTCATGAGCAAGGAGTCGGTTTCCGAACCCGAGGTGGAAACGCTCTGCGGCATCGCCGCCACCGCGCCTGCCCATCGTTTTGCCCGCTGGCTCCTGCCACTCGGCGCCGCTGCTTCGCTGTTGCCGTGGACGCCGCCCTGGGCCGCGCTGCTCGTCGGCACCGCCATCGCGCTCACACTGGGCAACCCGTGCGCGCGGCTCGCGGCCCGGCTCTCGAAACCGCTTCTCCAGCTGGCCGTCGTGGGTCTAGGTGCCGGCGTGAATCTCGCGATCGTGGGACGGGTGGGTGTGCAGGGGCTTGGTTACACGGCCGTCGGCCTGCTGACGACGTTCGCGCTCGGGGCGCTGCTCGCGCGCTGGCTGGGGCTGGAGGCGCGGCTCACGGCGTTGATCTCGGCCGGCACCGCGATCTGTGGCGGCAGCGCGATTGCGGCGGTTGCGCCGGCGATTTGCGCGAGCGCGGCAGAAACCTCGGCTGCGCTGGCCACGGTCTTCCTGCTCAACGGCGTGGCGCTCCTCGTCTTCCCGCCGGTGGGCACGCTCGCCGGACTCGACCCGCACAGTTTCGGGCTCTGGTGTGCGCTGGCGATTCACGACACCAGCTCGGTCACCGGCGCCGCCCTCACGCATGGCGCGGAGGCGCTTGCCACCGCGACGACCGTGAAACTCGCCCGTGCCCTCTGGATCATGCCGGTGGCGCTGGTGCTCGGCTGGCGGTTCGCCCCGCGGTGCTGCAACGGGGCGGACTGCAAACCACGCGGCCCCAAGTTCCCGCTTTTCATCGCCGGCTTCGTGGCGCTCTCCGCACTTTTCACCTTCCTGCCGGCGCTCGGTCCGGCGGCTCCGTGGATCGTTCACACGGCGCGCGCGGCGCTCACGCTGACGCTGTTTCTCATCGGGTCCGGTCTCGACCGTGCGGCGGTGCGCGCGGTCGGCGTGCGGCCGTTCCTCCACGGCCTGCTTCTCTGGCTTCTGGTGGGCGGCGGCACGCTTGCCGCGATCAAATTGGGTTGGGTTCATTGAGGCGGAGCGGCACCATCGGCGCCATGGAAGCCGACTTCTGGAACGAACGCTACGGTGGCGACGCCGGCTATTTCTACGGTATCGAGCCGAACTCGTTCCTCGCGTCGGTCGCCGCGCAGATTCCGCCGGGGCCCGTGCTCTGTCTGGCCGAGGGCGAGGGGCGCAACGCCGTGCATCTCGCCTCGCTCGGTCATGCGGTCACTGCGGTCGACCAGTCGACGGCTGGACTCGCGAAGGCGCAGCGGCTCGCCGCCAACCGAGGGGTGCCGCTTACGACCGTCGCTGCAGATCTCGCAGTCTACCCAATCGAAGCAGCCCGATGGACTGGCATCGTTTCGATCTTCGCGCATCTGCCGCAACCGCTGCGGCGAAACGTCCACGCCGCCGTCGTCCACGGTCTTCGGCCCGGCGGTGTCTTCATCCTCGAGGCGTACACACCGGCCCAGCTCGCCTTCGGCACCGGCGGACCGAAGGACCCGGCGCTGCTGATGCGACTTGAAGACCTGCGCCACGAACTCGCCGGTCTCGAGCTGATTGTTGCGCAGGAGACCGAGCGCGAGGTCCGTGAAGGCAGCGGACACACCGGTCGCGCTGCCGTCGTGCAGATCGTCGGCCGCCGAGCTGCGCCTACTTTAGCGTGACCGTCGCGGTCCCGAGGTTCGAGTCGCGGGTGCCGTTGCTGCCGGCGTACGTGAACGTATCGGCGCCCTTGTAGCCGCCGAACGGATAGTAGGTGACGGTCGTTCCGACCACGCCGACGGTCCCGTGCGCCGGCTGCTGGACGATGCGCAGCGTGACGCCCTTGGTCGGGCTGGGCGTGATCTTCACGGCGAGGCTCGTCGCGGTCGCGAGGCCCGAGAGTGTCGCGGTCGTCGGCACCTTCGGGGCGGCGGGCGGCGTGCCTTCGCCGTTCGGGCCGTTGTGGCAGTCGTAGCAACCGATCGTCTGCCCGCGCCAGAAGGTGAACGTGCCGTGCTCCGTCGAGAACGAGCGGCTGGTCTTTGCCTGGCTGAGCACCGTGCCCTTCCAGGTAGAGCCGTGGCAGGCTTGGCACTGCGCGCCGACAAAGTCGTGGTGGTGGTCGCCCCAGTCCCGGCCGATCGGATGCAAACCGTGCGGCCCGCCGGCGGCCGTCTCGGGCATCTGTTTGTGGCATGCGGTGCACTCGGCGATCATCCCGGCGTGGCCCTGGATTTCCTGGGTGTAGATGTTGTCGTTGCTGTGCACGCTCGGAAACTCGGCGTGGGTCGAGCCGTGGCAGGCCGAACACTGGAGACCGCCGTGGCCCTGCGAGAACCGGTAGAGTGACTTGCCGGCCGCGGGAGTGTTCGGGTTCGTGGCGAAGGTCGAATCAGCCGGGGTGCGAAACACGCCCGTCGAGGTGAGGGCGTTGGTGTAGCGGATCTGGCCGCTGTTCTTGGTCGCGGTGCCGGTGTGGCAGGATTGGCAGTTGGGCTCGTCGAGCCAGCCGGTGCGCGTGGTTGCGCCGACCTGCGTCATTGAGCCGTGGCAACTCTGGCACTGCATCGCGAGCTGGCCGGTCTTCGCGTCGACGGCGCCGCCCATCGCGCCGCGCAGGCACTGGGTCGTCGAGCCCGGGTGGCACTGGTAGCACGCCGAGCGGTTGGTGGAGGCGTTGAGCGCGAGACCGTTGGCGGGGCTGAGGACGTTCGCGTGTTTCGCGTGCATGGCGCGGGTGAGTGGCGAGATCTCGGCGAGGCCGCTGCCGGGCAACGCTTCCGAAGAGTGGCAGTGCGCGCAGAGGATCGTCGTGCCGCCCTGGGCGGTGGCGAAGAGCCCGGAGGGCGAGTAGCCCATCGTCGCGAGCGCGGCGGTGTAGAGGGCGGAGCCGGCGTGTTTCTCGTCGTGGAGGCGCAGGATGTTGTACCGGAAGTCGTGCTTGGAGTTTGGATCATTCACCCAACCCGCCGCGGGCTTTGCGGCCGCTCCGGAGCCGGAGGCATGGCACGCGCGGCAGTCCATCTCGTCGGAGACCGGGAGCACGACATCAACCTGGGCGAGCACACGGTTCTGACTGTCGCGCGCCTTCAGGCGCATGAGCGGGTAGGAGTTTTTGTGGCCGGCATCGTCGGTCGGCGTGATCGGAATGCCGGTGGCCTCGAACCAGTTCAGCGTCGACGAGCCGCCCCAGGCGAAGCGCTGCGGCGTGTTGGCGGTTCCCGGCATTGCGAAGCCGGCGAGCCCGTTGTCGGGGCCGGGAGCGCCGAGGCCGTACATCTCGGTGATGTTTTCCCAAAAGTTGGTTTTGCCGATGGCAGTCCGGTTGATCGAACCGGTCGGGTCGGCGATGGCCTCGTAGGTGAGGGTGAGGCCGGTGGGGTTGCGGACGAGGCGCCCGTCGGCGTTGAGGAGCTGGGCATTGACGGTGTTGAACGGCGGCAGGATCGAGAACACCTCGTAGTCGTCGTCCATGCAGTGCATGCCGAGGTTGTTCCAGCCGAGCAGCGTCCAGTTTCCGTTTCCGGCGAAAGCGACCGAGGCGGTCGCGAGTCCAGCGAGGACGGCGGCAGTGTGGGGTTTCATGGGGCGTGAGGGTGATAGCGCAGAATAACGCCCAGCATACTGCGGCCGCCCGAAGGAACCATTAGGGTTTTTTCTTCATTCTATCAGGAGTTGGAATGCTCCCGTGCTGGCCAAGTCCCGCAGCGGTGCGCGGCGGGGCGATGGGGATCTGGAGCGACCGGAACTCCGGCCCCGGCGTTTCTGCGGAGCGCGAAAGCGAGCGTCAGCCGACGCGGAAGCGGGCGCGCAGGGCGGCGGGGTCTTCGGCGTGGCGGGCGATGAGCACTTCGTACTCCAGCGGTTCCACGACCCAACCGCGCGGTTCGTCGTAGTAGGCGAGATCGGCCACGCGCACGGAGAGGGCAACCGTCTTGGTTTCTCCCGGTGCAAGTGTGACGCGGGCGAACGCTTTGAGCTCACGCGGGGCGCGCTCGACCTTTGAACCGAGGGCGGAGATGTAGAGCTGCACCACCTCGTCGCCGGCGACTGCGCCGGTGTTGGTCACGTCGACGGTGGCCGCGATCATGCCGGTCGCTGCGAGCTGCGCGGCCGCGAGCCGGAGGTTGGCGTGTTGCCAGGTGGTGTAGCTGAGGCCGAAGCCAAAGGGGAACGCCGCGGCGGCGCCGTCGCGGGCGAGTTTCCGGTAGCCGTGCCAGAGGTCGTAGGTGATGGCCGTGGACTCGCGGTCGAAGAACGGCAGGTCCTCGGGGCGGCGGGGGAACGTGCAGGGCAGGCGGCCGCCGGGATTCACGCGGCCGAGCAGCACGTCGGCCAGCGCGTGGCCGCCCTCCATGCCGGGATACCAGAGCACGATGATGCCGGGCACGAGGTGGCGCCAGTTTTCGGTGACGACGGCGCTGCCGACCATCAGCACGACGACGGTGTGCGGGTTCGCGGCTGCGACCGTGCGGATCAGTTCCTCGTCGCGCGGGTGCAACGTGAGCCGGTCGCGGTCGCCGCCGGCCGAGAAGCCGCCGGCCTGCGCGCCAACGTGGCCGGGCAGGATCTTCTTCGCGATCGGCTCCTCCGCGGGAGTCGGTGGCGGGAAGCCCGGCGCGAACATCGGGATCATGTCCGGCGGGATGAACTCGCCCTCGTCGGCGTGGGTGTAGCCGACGACCACCACCGCCGTCTCGGCGGCGGCGGCGACCTGGGCCGCGCGGACCGGATCGCTGCCGTCGTCGAACGCGACCGCGGCGGCGCCGAGGGCGGTCTGTAGCCCCTCCAACGGCGTGACCACATAGTCGGGCTGGGTGTTACTCGAACCGCCGTCGCCGGTGTTGGGCACGGCGGCGAGACGGCCGACCAGCGCGATGCGGCGGTCGGCGGCGAGCGGAAGAACGGGGCCTTCGTTCTTGAGCAGGACGATGCTCTTC
>JAEXPL010000212.1 GCA_023446865.1 Verrucomicrobiota bacterium
CTCACGAAACTGGGCTGGACGGGACGATGGCCTCGCATGTTGCCACCATAGACCAAGTACGTGGCGCTTCGTTCAACCAATCTCGGGCTTTTTCAGCAGCCTGCTAGTCGTCGCCGTTCAGCGGTCGGTAGATCGCGCCAAGCAGCCCTTCCGCACAATTCTCCCGCTCAAGCTGCGTCCAGACATGGGCAGTGAGCCAGTTCGACATCGAACGCCGCTCCTGATCACTCAGGCGCCGCAACAGCGCTTTTGCTGATTTCGGGAGAGAGATCGTCATCGTCGTCTGATCTGCCGCTCGCCGACATGTCTTCGCCTGTCGCTTCGGGAGTTCAACATCGGGTGTATTCATTTGTCAGGCCGGAATCCGACTCCTGCCCGGCGGCTGCCGGCAACTCCAACCTCCAACTCACACGGACATTTTTGCACCATAGAGTTCACATGATGCACGAGGGTTCATGCTACACTGCATCCAGAAACTCCGCATCGACCCCGGATGGAGCGTCCGTTTCACCGGCCGATCAGTTTCCGGGCCTTGGCCATTGGAATCCCCTGAACCTGGCCGCTTTCCAACTCGGCAACCCGTCGCTGCACTTCACTGCGCCACGCCCCGTCGACCGTCGCTTCCACCCCGCCGTGCTTGGCGAGCAGAATGCGATCCCCCAACTCGGCCACCGCATCGGCCGGCCACTGGCTGGTTTCCTCGACGATCTGGTCCACGGTGATCGGCATGCCGGCACCATATGCCCGAGGCAGCACGGTTCAACGCGGGGGCCCACTCGGACCCTGCCGCTCCCCCCCTAGCGCCCCACTTGACCGCCCGCAACGCCGCGCCTACTCGTAGGCCATGCAGATTCTCACGGCCAACGAAGCCAAGGAGCAGTTCGCCAAGGTCGGGCGCCGCGTCGTCACCCGCAAGCAGGCTGTGGTCGTGAAGTTCCCGTTCGGCTTCATGAAATGCGAGCCGTGGGAGATGCCCGAGGAAGTCGCCCCCGTCGCCAAGGGCTCGCTCCGCCGTTCGAAGCGCGAGATCGCCCTCGGCAACTCGCTCGGAGAAACCCTTTGAAGCTGCGCCGCTGGGACATCGTCAAGATCCCCGCCGCCGACAACGACCCGGTCGGCCACCCCGCAGTCGTCCTCTCCGCCGAGGACATTCTCGACGACGACAAACAGCAGCGTTTCAACGTGCTCGTCGGCACGAAGAAACAGCCCGCCGAACGGGCGAAGGAGCACAACGTCGTCCTGAACGGCGCCGACGGACTTTCCTTCCTCACCCTGCTCGACTGCTCGCTGATCTACGTCGTTCGCAAAGCGCAAATCAAGGAACGCCTCGGAGTCGTCGCCTTCGAGCGTCGGCAGGAGATCAAGCGCAAGGTTCGCGCCTACCTCGGCCTGGGTTGATCGTCATTCCTCGAACTGCCGAACCGCCCACGCAGTCTCCCACTCCGCACCTCATCCCGCCGGGTCCGCGAGGTGCAGCCGCATCTCGTTGGCGAAGGTGAAACCGAGTTTCTCGTACAAGCGGGCCTGCTTGGCCTGCTCGGAGGCGACGAGCCGCGCGAAGACCACGCCCTTCGCGCGCAGCCACGCGAGCGTGGCCTCCGTGAGCCGACGCGCGTGCCCGTGCCGCCGGTGCTCAGGCAGCACGTACACATCCATGATCCAGCCGTAGCGGCGCGGCTTGAGGGTGTTGGCGGGGAAATCGTCGCGGATCATCACACCGGCGGTGGCGACGATCTCACCCTCCTCCCGCCAGCCGAAGTGCGCGATCGTACCGTTGCGGTAGCCCTCGGCGTAGAGCGCGTGCGTGAGCTCCCGCCAGTCGTCGGCCAGCAGCGGAACCATGCCGCACTCCGCCATCATCCGGTAGCGGAAATCCAGCGCGAGGGGCAGGTCGTCCTCGGCAAGTTGGCAGATCGATGCCGTGGCGCTCAGCGGTGCTTCGGTATCCATACCTCCGACAAACGGCACAAGCACGCTCCCGGTCAAGCCGGGGACCGAGCGTCCTCTCCCTCCCCGCCCCGCACGACCTGCGCCGCTGCCCTGCGCCCCGCCAGTCCCCGGCCCAATCACCCCACTCCTCCCGGGCTGGCCAAGCCGCCGCGACCCGCCACACTCCTTGCCCAGCATGGCCTCCAACAACGTCATCCCCACCCGCATCGCCGAGGCCCTGTGCCGTTTCCCGCCCTTCTCCATGTTGCCCGACTCGGCCGTGGCCGCGCTCGCCGCCGATTCGGTCGTGCGCGTGCTTGCCGCCGGCGAAAAGGTCTGGTCGCAGGGCGATCAACCCGGCGAGGAGCTGCTGTTTCTCGCCCGCGGCCGCGTCGAGTACATCTGGACCGTCGAGGGCCGCAGCGAACTGGTCGACGTGCGCGACGTGGGCGACGTGCTCGGCCTCACCGCCCTGCTCAAACACGAGCCCTTCCGCGTCACCGCCCAGGTCGTCGAGGACAGCCTCTTCTACGCCCTGCCTTGGCCCGCCGTGCGCGAGTTGCTCGAGGCCCATGACGAGGCGCGCGGCTACGCCCGCCGCCACCTCTTCTGGGCCACCCGCGTCGGCGGCTCCGTCGCGTTGCCCGAGCCCACCGAGTCGCGCGTCGCCGGCCGCGCCAAGAACATCCTCCAGGCCCACCTCGACGGGGCGCGCCGCATCGAGCCGCGCCCGCCCGGGCACCTCCTAACCTGCGGTCCGACCGATTCGATCCAGTCCGCCGCCGAGCGCATGACCGCCGGCCGCGTGCCTTCGATCCTCGTCGTCGACGAGGCGCACCGTCCCATCGGTATCGTCACCGCCAACATGCTGATGCAGACCGTCGTCGTCGAAGGCGTGCCGAAGACCGAGCCCGTCTCCCGCATCATGGCCTCGCCGGTCGTCACCGTCGCGCCGCACTCCAGCGCCACCGCAGCGATGCTCGTCATGCTCCGCCAGCGCATCGGCCAGGTCTGCGTCACCGAGGATGGGACCGCCGCCACCCCCGTGCTCGACGTCTGCTCGCACAAGGACCTGCTCGCGCAGAGCGGCCACCACCCCGCCGGCCTGTTGCGCGAGATCCGCGCGGCGCGCACGCCCGCCCGCTTCCGCGAACTGTGCGACGAAATCGAGGAGATCGCGCGCAGCTATCTCGGCGCCGGCATCTCGGCGGCGTTCCTCGGCCAGATCTGAGCCGAGCTCAGCGACGAGCTGGTTCACCGCCTCATCGAGCTCGCCGCCGCGGAGATGGCCGCCGCCGGCACCCCGTTGCCCGCGGTGCCCTGGGCCTGGCTCTCCGTCGGCAGCGACGGCCGCCGCGAACAGATCCTGCGCACCGACATGGACAACGCCCTCGTCTTCGCCCCGCTCGGCTCGCCCGAGCAGGACGACGCCGCGCGGCAACGTTTCCTCGACCTGGCGAACCGCGTCGTCGCCCAGCTCGTCGCCTGCGGCTACGCCCGTTGCCAGGGCGGCGTGATGGCCGCCAACCGCACCTGGTGCCGCACCAGCGCCGAGTGGCTCGCCGAGATCGAGCGCGTGCCCACCAGCACCGACAACCAGGCGCTGCTCCGCGCCGTCGTGCTCTACGACCTGCGTTTCGTCTCCGGCGACAAGTCGCTCTGCGAGCCACTGCGCGAACACATCTTCGCCTCCGTCGCCGCCAGCGAGTCGCTCCAGGGCCGCCTCGCCGCCCAGATCGTCGCCACCCCGCCGCCGCTCAACTTCTTCGGCCGCTTCGTCGTCGAGACCCGCGGCAGCGGCGCAGGCGAGTTCGACATCAAGAACCGCGCCATGGCCCCCCTGCGCGACGCCGCCCGCCTCCTCACCCTGCGCCACCGCCTCAGCCGCCGCTACTCCACCTTCGGCCGCTGGGACGAGATCCGCCGCCACGTGCCCCAACACCAGGAACTGGCGACGCTCGCCCGCGACGGCTACGATCTCCTCCTGCGCCTGCGCAACCTCAACGGCCTGCGCCGCGGCGATTCCGGCCGCTACATCGACCCGGCCGACCTCACCAAACTCGAGCGCGCCGAGCTCGCCAACGTGTTCGACGTCGTGCGCATGGTGCAGGACGCCGTGCGCGCCGACTTCAACATCCCCGCCCGCCTGTGAACCTCTGGCCCTTCCGCCGCCGGCTCGATCCGCTCGCCGAGGCCTACCGCGCCGCCACTCCGCGCCGCGTCCCCGCGCGCCGCCCGGTCGCCGAGCTCACGTTCCTCGTGCTCGACGCCGAGACGACCGGCTTCCGCGTCGGCCGGGATCGCCTGCTCTCCCTCGCCACGATGCCGATCCGCGGCGGCGACCTGCGGGTCGGCGAGGCCGCCGCGTGGGTCGTCCGCCAGTCCGCCGCGCCAATGAACGCCGCCACCGCCGTGCACGGTATCCTGCCCTCCGACACCGCCGCCGGCGACCCCGAGCGCGAGGTGCTCGCCGCGCTGCTCCCGCGCCTCCACGGAGCGATCCTCGTCGGCCATCACATCGGGTTCGACTGCGGCATGCTCGACGACGCGCTCCGCCGCGCGTTCGGCGTCGGCCTGCGCAACCCGCGGCTCGACACCGCCACGCTGGCGATGCGGACGGTCGATGCATTCGGCAAGACCGCCTACCCCGGCCAGCGCCCGCCCACGCTTGAGGAACTGTGCGCGCACTGCGGCATCCCGCCGCTCGACCGCCACACCGCCGCGGGCGACACCTTCACCACCGCGGAACTTTTCCTCTTTCTGTGCGCCCGACTGCGCGGTCGCCTCAGTCGCCCGCTGCTCGGTCGCGACCTGCCGATCTCCGGTGGGTGATTGGGCGCCCGCGAGTTTTCGATTCATTCCGTTTCTCTGCAGCCGATGTCTGCTGCCACGCGTTCCTGCCCCGCCATGCCGATCGCCATCGAGACCCGCGCCGACCACATCCACGTCCACTGGAGCGGATCGATCACGCCGCCTGACCTTGGGCAACTCTTCGGCGAACTTCCCGTGGTCGCCGCCCGCTGTGGTTTTGTGCCCCATGTTCTCCACACCATCGATCCGGCAGCGGAGCTGAAGATCGATACCCTCGAGGCGTTCAACTATTCGAAGCGCCGGATCGTCACGCCGATCCCCGTGCCGGTGAAGGCGGCCTTCGTCGCCCACACACCCGCCGCGGTGGCCATCGCCCGCACTTTCGCGAACTTCAACCGCAACCCGAACCTGACGCTCCAGTCGTTTCTCACCGACCAGGCCGCCTTGGCGTGGCTCGTCGGCCCGGCTGCGAACCCCGCGGGCTGAACGGCATCGCGGCGTCTCGGCGTCGACTCCGGGCGTTCCGCGCACGCCCTTGCGCGCGTGGCGCGCATGGTCCCTAATCGCGTTCCCGATGGCCGAGCCGTTCAAGAATCTGGTCAACCAAACGACGATCGAAACCGCTGCCCGGCACTTCGCCCGCGTGTGGCCGCAGTTCGATCGCTCCCGCTTCGAAGCGCTGGCTGGCGCCGGTCTCGAGAAACTGGAGCTCAAGGCCCGCGTGCTTCACCTCGCCGCCGCACTCGGGCAGACTCTGCCGGCCGACTTCGCCCACGCGTGCGACGTGATCGAGGCCGCGCTCGCCCCACCCGTGCCTCTCGAGGCCGACGGCGAGCCGGCGGAGCAGAACGCCGCCGAGCGCGCCTCCGGACTCTCCGGCATCGTCATCTGGTCGCTCGGAGAGTTCGTCTCGAGTCGTGGACTCGACCACGCACCGCGAGCTCTCGCCTGTCTGCACGCGCTCACCCAGCGCTCCACCGCCGAGTTTGCGATCCGCCCTTTCCTCCAACGCGATCCTGCGGCCGTCTTCCGCACCCTCGCCAAGTGGGTTTACGATCCCAGCGCGCACGTCCGCCGACTGGTCAGCGAAGGCAGCCGGCCGCGTCTGCCCTGGGGCCTGCGCCTTCAGTCGCTCGTCGTCGACCCGGCGCCCACGCTGCCGCTTCTGCGAGTATTGCAGGATGACCCTTCGGTCTACGTGCGGCGCAGCGTGGCGAACCACCTCAACGACATCGCTAAGGACCACCCCGACCTCGTCGCGTCCTGGGTGCGCGAACACCTTGTCGGCGCCGGCCCGGAGCGCGTCGCATTGCTGCGCCACGCCAGCCGCACGCTCATCAAGGCCGGCCATCCGCCCACGCTCCAAGCGTGGGGTGTCGGCCAGGCGTTCCGAGGGAAAGCCACCCTGGCCCTCGCCGCCACCAAGGTGCGCATCGGCGCGACGCTCGGCCTGGAAGTGAATCTTGTTTCCACCGCCTCAACACCGCAGCCGCTCGTGATCGACTACGCCGTGCACCACCGGCGCGCCAACGGCGAGCGCACACCGAAAGTCTTCAAAGGCTGGAAGGTCACCCTCGCCCCCGGTGAGAAACGCGCGCTCGCCAAGCAGCACAGTTTCCGTCCCGTGACGACGCGTCGCCTCTATCCGGGCCAGCACCAGATCGACCTTCTGATCAACGGCCAGACCGTCGCCAAACGCGATTTCGAGCTGCTGTCCGCGCGACAAAAACCATAGGCTGATCGTCCAACGCCGCGCGATCGGACCAATTACGCGCGCACATCAAGGCTGGCGCCCACCACGCTGCGCCGCCCCGAATATCCGACGGAAGCGGCCCGCGCATAGAAGTCTGCCGCGAAGCGATGCACCCTGCCTGTTGCAAGCACCGTGTCGCCATCCACCGCGACCGCCGCCGTGGTCTCCTGAGCCGGCACGAGCTCCAACGCGACGGGCACACTTGAGAGTCCGTAGGCGACGCGGAGTTCCACCGCCGTCGTCGGCACCACCGATCGCACCGCCGCGACGGAAACCGCACGAACCGGGTCGGCTTGGCCGCTCGATTCCAGCGCCACCGCCCGCCTCGGCTGCGGTGTCGGGCCCGCCTCGGCCAAAACCTCGGGCGCTTCACGTCGCCGATTGCCGAGCGATCGTTGCTGACTCCGTTTCCCCAGCGGCGGCGTCGAATCGATCTGGGTCGACCAGATCTCGACGCGCGAGCGGTACGCTTCGGTGCCGCGATTGAGTGGAGGTAGCGCGCTCATCGAGGTTGTGCCGCTCGACCGATCGTCTGCGCGAATCGCGCGCGCCGGTGGCTGCACCCTGGGGTGAAATTCCCTGCCGCCAAGGCGCAGCCGACCGCCGCATGGCCGCGCTGTGCGGCCGCACCGGACCAGTAGATCTCGCCGGAACCCAATGAGTTGGGATTCATCGCAGGGGTTTAGGGTTTGCACCGCGATGGCATGGGAGTTTCACCACCGCGGCAAGAGCGGACTTCTCCACCCGCTCGCGGCGCAACGACCTGCCTAGGTAGAACACCCCAGGCCCGTTTCACCCCAGAGTTCGTCAGGCGACGCCGCAAGGCACGAACGTCTCACCCAGGCTTTGCCACCCGCACACCGGCCCGATCCCCACGTCTCCGATCATCTGGCACGGGCACCGATTCCGGCGGAGTCGCGCAGCCGCACGAGGCGTTCACCGGCGGCATTGAGTGTCTCCTCGCGTTTCGCGAAGTGGAAACGGATGTAGCGATGCTCCGGTTCGCGGAAGAAGCTCGAACCCGGCACGCCGGCCACGCCGACTTCGCGGATCATCCACTCCGCCGCCGCTGTGTCGGTCGCGAAGCCGAGCGAGGAGATGTCGACCATCACATAGTACGCACCCTGCGGCTCGGTGAACGGCAGCCCGGTCCGGCGCAACCAGCCGATAAACACGTCGCGCTTCGCCGTATAGGTTGCGCGCAGGCCCGCATAGTAGCAGTCGGGCAACTCCAGGCCGGCCACGGCCGCCTCCTGCAACGGCGCCGCGGCGCCGACGGTGAGGAAATCGTGGACCTTGCGCGCCTGCCCAATCACCTCCGGCGCGGCGTGCACGTAGCCCAGCCGCCAGCCGGTGATCGAGTAGGTCTTCGAGAGCGAGTTGCAGGTGATCGTGCGCGCCGCCATCCCCGGCAGCGCGGCCATGCTCACATGCTCATGCGGCGCGTAGACGATGTGCTCGTACGGTTCGTCGGTGATGACAAACGCGTCGTGTTTCTCCGCCAGGGCGCCGATCGTGAGCAGTTCCGCGCGGGTAAAGACCTTGCCGCAGGGGTTCGAGGGGTTGCAGACCACGATCGCCTTCGGACCCTGCGCGAAGGCGCGCTCCAGCTCGGCCGGGTCGAAATCGAAATGCGGCGGACGCAGCGGCACGTAGATCGGCTGCGCGCCCGAGAGGATGGCGTCGGCCGCGTAGTTCTCGTAGAACGGCGAGAACACGATCACTTTGTCGCCCGGATTGCAGGCGGTCATCATCGCCACCATCATCGCCTCGGTGCTGCCGCAGGTGACCACGAGATGCCGGTCCGGGTCGACCTCCAGCCCGGTGAACCGCCCGATCTTCCGCGCCAGCGCCGCCCGGAACCGCGGCGCGCCCCACGTCACCGCGTACTGGTGATGCGGCCCGCGCGTGGCCCGTTCGAGCGCCGCCAGCAGCTCCTCCGGCGGGTCGAAGTCCGGGAAGCCCTGTGAGAGGTTGAGCGCGCCGTGCTGGTTGGCCAAGCGCGTCATCCCGCGGATGACGGACTCGGTGACGACGTTGAGGCGGGTGGCGGGGGCGGGCATGGCGGCGTCCGATCGAAGGGATCGAGGAAACATCCGCCTCGGCGCGCGGCGAGGCGAAACGAGCCGGGCCTCTCCACGGT
>JAEXPL010000215.1 GCA_023446865.1 Verrucomicrobiota bacterium
ATCCTCAAGCGCATCGCCTTCGAGCCGCGCTTCACCTTCTCCTCGCTGCTCCCCGGCAAGACCACGCTGCGCACCCTCGTTTCGACCTTCATCGCAGTGCTTGAGCTCACCCGCATGCTCAAGATCCGCATCGCGCAGGACCATCATTTCGAGGACATCACCATCGAGCGCCGCGACCCCGACCCGCAGCCCCCGGCCGAGGGCGAACTCCCGCTCGATGCCGCGCCCGCCGCGGGCGCCATCGCCGGCGTCACCGCCACACCCGCCGCGCCGACCGCCGCCACCGTTCCCGCTGCGGACCCAGTTTCGCCGGACACCGGCCACCGTTCACCGGCCACCGAATCCGTCGCATCGGCCACCGGCCACCGGCTACCGGATACCGATGGCTCCACCGCGCCCGCACCGTCCACCGTCGACAGTCCACCGTCGACTACCGACCGCCCCCCGTCCGCCGACTCCCTGCCCGCGTGAAGAAGCGCAAGCCCGACGACGCTCACCTCCTCGGCCTCGGTCTCGACCATCACGACGGCCACAAACGCATCACCAAGGGCGAGCAGTTCACGCTCGTCGGCGGTTCGCAGGAGACGCACGAGCGCATGACCGAGACGGTCGTGAAGACCTTCGAGGATCTGAAGCACCGCGGCAAAGACCTGCGCGAGGTCGAGCCGAAGGAACTCGGCGACATCATCCGCAAGAACACCCCGCGGGAGTAGCGGCGGGGCACCTCCGCTCACCCGCTCAGCCGTCCCCGCCAATACCCCGGCCGCCGCCGGAAATGCGCCACGGCGAGCACGATCACCGCGTCCGCCTGCACGGCGTAGATCAGCGCGTACGGAAACACCTTCCCGAAGTGTCGTCGCACCGGTCTCCGGACAAACGGATACCGATTCGGAGTCTCACTCACCTCAGCCGACAGCCGCTCAATCTCGGTGTAGGATCGCCGCGCCAGACCTTCACTGATCGCGGCATACCGGCCGAGGGCCTCCCTGAACTCCATCTCCGCTTCGGGATGGAATACGTACGGCTTCACAACCCGATGGTCTTGCGCGCCCGGGCCAGCACCTCTTCCCCGGGGACGGCGCGAGCTTTCCCACTACTCAACTCCGCGAGCCTGCGCTCCGCCTCCTGCGCCCACATCGCCTCATGCTCCGGGCTCGGCTCGGCATACATCTCGACCGTGAGCAGATCGACCAACTCAGCGAGTTCGCTACGACTGGGCTGCCGGGTCTGTTCCACGATCCGTTCAACCTTCGTCGGCATGGGACGCAACCTAGTGCCTGCCCCCGGCCCGTCAACGAGCGCGTCGACCCATGCTTCCCGCAGGTTCGGTTCTCGTCTCGAAACTCTCGCACGCCGCTCCGCCAATCGAAAATCGGCAATCCAAAATCGAAAATTCCCCGGGCCTACCGCACCGGCCCGAAGAGCTTCTCCAGCACATCGAGCAGATCCCGCCCCGGCGCAGGCACGGGGCCTTGCCCGCGCACCAATGAGATCGCCCGGTGGCTCGCCACCTCCGCCCGGTTCGTCTCGACGATCCGAACCGTGCCCGGGCGTTGCCCGAGCAGGTCCGTCGCACTGAGCGGACGCAGCGCCAGCGGCAGCCCCGTCCAGTAGCAGTCGACCTCCCAACCCGCGATCAACGAACCCGGCGGCAGTTCGCCCTTCACCAGCGACGGGTAGCGCGTGGCAAAGTCCGGTGTCCGCGACGAGGACACGCGCACCTTCACCGCCACCGGCAGCCGCGCGAGATAGTCGCCGATGTCGTTGACCCGCCTCGCGCCCCACTGCTCGGCGAAATCGCGCGGGTCGATGCCCATCAGGTTCATCCCGTTCCACATCCCGTGCAGATTCGGGCTGCCGAACTTCTGGCGGCCGTACCACGTCTGGAAGTCGCGCGTCGCCACCAAACCGATCTCGAAATGCAGGTGCGCCCGATCCTTCGGAATCGCGTAGCCGCCGGCGCTTCGTCCCATCGTGCCGATCACCTCGCCGCGCTTCACGGTGTCGCCCGCCTTAAGCCCCGGCCGCACCGCACTCAGGTGGGCGTACAGCGAGTAGCACGCCGGCGTGGCCCCGGGATGTTCCAGCACGATGTAGCGGCCGTAGCTGCTCGCCCCGGCCTTCGTCGCCACATGCTGCACCACGCCGTCCATGGCGGCGTAGATCTCGTCCGTCGGTTCGCCGTGCGCACGGGCGCAGACGGGCTTGAGGTCGAGCCCCTCGTGGAACTGGTGGCCGCCGCTGCGCACGCAGCCGAACAGCCCCGACTCCGGATCGCCCGACGCCGTCGGCTGGATGTACGCCGCGATCGGTTCGTCCTCGAAAAACGCCGTGTTCGGCGTCGGCCACACCAACTCCAACCGCGTCTGCGCCGACACGAGGCCGGCAAACCCGAGGGAGAGAATGGCGAGCGGCAGTTTCACGGCCGCCGAGACAAGGAACCGCGCCAAGCCCCGTCAAGCGCCCCGCCACTCCGCGCCGGCCGGCACCCCAATCCTCACGATACCTCGGCAGCCATGCACAAAGGGTGCAGGTGTCCGTGGTAGGGCGAACTCTCCGAGTGAGCCGCGGCTCGGGGGGGTTGTGGGGCCGCCG
>JAEXPL010000227.1 GCA_023446865.1 Verrucomicrobiota bacterium
CGCCGGAGTTCGCCTGGGGGCATCGCGGGACCCGCCAGTGGGGCCGGGCGTGTGGTTTCCAGTACCGCACGACCGCTGGGCGGCTTGCGTTGGTTTCCGGTGATCCTGTCATGGTTGCGGCGGCGATCCGGGCCGAGCTTAGCGATGAGCAACTGCTCGATGCGCTCGTGCGCGAGCAGCTTCCCGCGATTTTTCTGCGCCTGTTGGCTGATCAGGATGCCGTCATTATCACACGCGCCTATTTCGACCGATGGTCGGCGGCGACCCAGACGCGAGGAGGCGATCCGGCGGCGGCCGCCGCGGCCAGCGAGCTACTTGCCAGACACATGGCCGCGGGAACGCTTGTGACAAGCGACCGGCACCGCTGGTCATTATCCATGCCGGTCCTCCGAACCGACTGCAGCATTGAGCGATGGGATGCGGAGGGCCGAGTCAGCCATTTCGAGATTGTGACGCTGCGGAAGGTTGTGGTCGCGCCGGGCGGATCGGTGCCATTCGTGCAGGTTCGGACGCAGGAGCCGTGAGTGGGACCGCGGGCGAGCTCCTCGCCGCCATCGGCCAGTCGAAGGGCGCGAAGGCCCACGTGAAGCACTGAGGAGGATCGCTGGCGGACCGGCGATCCTGAGGACGGCGGCTCGCGTTCTTCGCAGCGAAGAACGCTGATACGCCGCCCCGGATTCTGAATTCATCAAGCGCCGCTCCTCCACGGAGCGCGCTTTTTGTTTAGTAGGGCCGGTCTTCGACCGGCCGTGGTGGGCGTAAACCTGAGGTGCTGGCGGGAGCCGGGCGTGTTCGGTCAGAGGCACAGTGCGCACCTCAGGAGACCGGACCTACTTGGAGAGAGGGGCTCCGAGGCGGGGCGGAGAGCGCTGCTAAATTTGGAGACTGTCGTGCGGTTTGCGCCCCAGCGTCGATCAGTATCCTTCGCCCCATGCTTTCCATCGATCTTTCCGGCCGACTGGCAGTCGTCACCGGTGCCAGCGGCGACCTCGGCCGTGTCATGGCCCGCACGTTGGCGCAGGCCGGCGCCAACGTGGCGCTCACGTATCTGAAAAAACCGGCCAAGGCCGAGGCGCTCGCCGAGGAGATCGGCGCGACGGGGCGACGCGCGAAGGCCTTCCGCACGGATGTCACTTCGCAGGAGTCGATCCTCGCGCTGCGCGGGCGTGGCACCACGATCCGGAGATCATCGTGAACAACGCAGTGATCCAGTACCCGTGGAAGCCGCTGCTCGAGCAGCCGATCGAGGACTACGAGAGCCAGTTCTGCTCCTGCGTGCTGCACAACGTGCACATGGTGCAGGCCTTCGTACCGGCGATGATTCCGCGCCGCTGGGGCCGCGTGATCGCGATCAGCACCGAGTGCGTGATGCAGATGTTCCCCACCCAGTCGGCCTACGTCGGCGGCAAGCGCGGCATGGACGGCGTGCTACGCGTGCTCGCCAAGGAGGTTGGCGAGCACCAGATCACGGTGAACCAGGTCGCGCCCGGTTGGACGGTGAGCGACAAGGAGCGCGCGGCGGGGCGCGAAGTCTGGCCCGATTACGACCGCAACGTGCCGCTGCGGCGCCGCGGGACCGACCAAGAGATCGCCAACGTTGTTGCGTTCCTCGCGTCGGACCTCGCGAGCTACATCACCGGCGCCTATGTGCCGGTGTGTGGCGGCAACGTGATGCCGGCGGTCTGATCCCACGGGCGCCCTAGTGTACTGTCCCGCAAATAACTGCCCATAAGTGCGGGGCACGAAGCTTGGCCAAGGTTAGCGACGACGTTTGGGAAGACTACAGCCCGGCTTGATCTGTTCGAGGCGCTGACGGGCGCGAGCGATCTTGTCGAGGATGCGCTCGACGCTGGCAGTCCACACGAAGGGTGTTGGGTTGGCGTTCCAGGCAACGAGGAACTCGTCGATGCAGTGTTGCAGGTCGCGCACGCCGCGGAAGGCACCGCGGCGTATGGCCTTCTGGCTGAGCTCGGCGAACCAGCGTTCGATCAGGTTGAGCCAGCTCGAACTGGTGGGGATGAAGTGCAGCACGAACCGGGGGTGTCGGGTTAGCCAACGCCGGACGCTGGCGTGGCCGTGCGTGCCGTAGTTGTCGAGGATCAGGTGCAGGGTCTTCCCGTCGGGGAATTCGGCGTCGAGTTTGCGCAGGAACTTGAGGAACTCCTGATGGCGGTGGCGTTGGTAGCACTGGCCGATCACGCGGCCCTCGACCACTTGGAGCGCAGCGAACAACGTGGTGGTGCCGTGCCGAACGTAGTCATGGGTGAAGGTGCCGCAGCGACCGGGCTTGAGCGGCAGTCCGGGTTGGGTGCGGTCCAGCGCCTGGATCTGGCTCTTCTCGTCAACGCAGAGTACCACGGCGTTTTGCGGCGGCGTCAGATAGACGCCCACGACATCGGTGAGCTTCTCCAGGAACTTGGGATCCCGGGAGAGTCTGAAACTCTTCGTCAGGTGCGGTTTGAGCCCGTGGTCCTGCCAGACGCGGTGGATCGTGTTTTTGCTCACGCCCTGCGCGCGGGCCATCGTGCGCGTGCTCCAGTGCGTCGCACCCACAGGCTTGGTTTGCAGTGTCGCGTCAACCAACTGTGCGACGCGGGCAGAGTCGTACTCCGGCTTGCGCCCACGACCCGTCGCGATCTCCCACACGCAACCAAGCCCCTGCTCGAGGAAGCGTCGCCGCCACAACGCGACGGTGCGTCGACGTAGCCCGAGTCGGACGGCCGTCGCCTGCACGGATTGGCCGTCGGCCGCTTCGGTGATGATCCGCGCTCGCAGCACGACTTGCTGGGGCGTCGCTCCCGCGCGAATCCATTGCGCGAGCCGTAGCCGCTCGTCCTCCGTCAGAAACACCGGCGCACTCGTACGTGACATCCGGCCACTCTGCCCGTCTCCCGCTTATGGGCAGTTATTTGTGGGACACTGCACTAGCATCTATCCCGGCTCGTACCGGCGCGACCAAATACTCTCACGACCGTGAGAGTATTTGGTCGCAGAGAATGCAAGATATTGATGAAAAGCGTATAACGAGTGCCAAATAGGTTCACGACCGTGAACCTATTTGGCGGTGAAGGTGGAAAGAGCGAGGGGGCGGTGCGCGAAAGGGAG
>JAEXPL010000262.1 GCA_023446865.1 Verrucomicrobiota bacterium
GCCGACGATGCGCTTGGCGTTGGCCAGCCCGATGCCGGCCCCTTCGAAGTCGCGGGAGTGGTGGAGGCGCTGGAAGACGCCGAAGAGTTTGTCGGCGTACTTCGGATCGAAGCCCACGCCGTTGTCGCGCACGAAGACGATGTGCTCGTCGGGGCGCTCGGCGGTGGCGGTGCCGATCTCGATGCGGGCGGGGTGGCGGTGGCGGGTGAACTTCAGCGCGTTGGCGATGAGGTCGGAGAACACCTGGCGGAGCAGGGTCGGGTCGCCGTGCAGGTCGGGCAGCGGGTCGATCGCCCATTCGACGGTGCGTTTGCCGAGGGTGGGCGCGAAGTCGGCGCGGACCTGCTCGACGAGCGCGCGGGTGGCGATGCGGCGGGCCTGAAGCGGGGCGTGGTTGAGGCGGGAGAAGGCGAGCAGTGAGTCGATGAGATGGCGCAGGCGCAGGGCCTCGGCGGAGATGATGGCGGTGAAGCGTTCGCACTCGGGGTCGGCGGGGGCGGGGAGGCGCTTGCGCAGGAGGTCGGCGAAGCCGGAGATGTTGCGCAGCGGGGCGCGCAGGTCGTGGGAGATCGAGTACGAGAAGGCTTCGAGCTCGCGGTTGCTCAGGGTGAGCTCGGCGGTGCGCTCCTGGACGCGCTGCTCAAGCTCCTCGCTGAGACGGCGGTAGCGGTGCTCGCTCACGCGCAGTTCGACGGTGCGGTCGGCGACGAGGCGGGAGAGGTGCGCCTTCTCGCGCCGGGCGAGCTGGGTCCAGAGGGCGGCGGAACCGATGACGAGGGCGAGGATGCCGAGGGTGTAGCACAGATAGGCCAAGGGCGAGCGGAACCACGGGGGGCGGATGGTGAACGCCAGTTCGGCGGCGGAGCCGGGGGTGTCGCCGGCGCGGGGACGCACGTGGAGCACGTAGCGGCCTTCCTTCAGGTGGTTGAACGAGGCGATGCCGGCGGGTCCGGTGTCGGTCCAGGCGTGGTCGGCGCCTTCGAGCATGACTTCGAACGTCACCGGCTGGCGCAAGTCGTGGCCGGGCGCGAGGAAATGCACGACCAGCGAGTTCTCGGCGTAGCTGAGCACGGGTAGCGGGGGCTGGGTGGCGACCCAGTTGCGGTTGCTGGCGGGGAGCTGCACATGGCTGATCATGGCCCGCAGCGGTGGCCGGGGCGCGCGGGGCATCGTGGGATCGAAACGCAGGAGGCGTTGGCGTTGGTGCATCCAGACGACGCCCTGGTCCTCGGTGACGAAGGCGATGGGGCGCAGGCTGGACGGGAGCTGCTCGGCCGTGGCGGGCGGCACGGGGTGCGTCGGATCGAGCACGCAGAGCTGCTGGCTGGTCGTCACCCAGAGGCGGCCGAGGGCATCGCGGGCCGGGCGGCCGGTGATGCCGGGCGGAGCCTGGAGGGCGCCGAGGAACACCGGGTCGGGCACGATGCGGTCGGTGTCCGGATCGTAGCGCAGGATCGAGCCGGAGACGTTGAAGCGCACCTTGCCGTCGACCTGGAACGCCTGCACCCAGCCGTCGAGGAAGCCGTCGGCACGGGTGAGGAGGCGCACGGCGGGCAGGCCGTCGGTGCCGACGGTGATGCGGGCGCAGCGGCTCGCGCCGAGTTCGGCCCAGATGGCGCCCTCGCCGGCGATGAGCCGGCTGTAGGAGCTGCCGAGTCCGGACACGGGCCGCAGTTGCAGCCGGGGGCCGGCGGGGCCGGGTTCGAGCCAGCCGACGGTGTCGTGCGCAACCAGGAGCCACCGGCCGGGGTGGCCGGGGTCGGCGCAGAGGTTGGCGTTGCGCAGGCCGGGGTCGGCGAGGCGCCACGTGTTATCGGCACGCCAAAACAGCCCGGAGTTGGTGGCGCAGACGAGCAGGTCGCCGACGGAGTGCACCGCGCTGGCGAAGGGTTCGGGCGAGTCCACCGTGAAGCCGACGAGCCGGCGGTCGGCGTCGTAGGTGCCGCGGTGCGCCTTGCCGCCGGCGAGCAGCCAGAGCTCGCCCTGGTGGCGGGTGAGCTGGGCGTAGGTGAGTCCGGTGGAGATGAGCGATTCGAAATGCGACAGTGGTGCCGGAAACTCGACCCGGACGATGCCCTCGTTGAGTAGGGCCCAGATCATGCCGCCCGGGGTGCGGAGGAGCCGGCGGGCACGGGCCAGCCGGTGGTCGACGGCGCGGTCGAGCATCTGCACCACGCGGCCCTGGAGATCGAAGAACACCAGGCCGATGTTATCCAAGGCGGCACAATACAGGCCGCCGTCGGTCGCGCAGAGGTCGGTGATGCGGTGGCGACCGGCGAGGACCCCGGAGGTGGTGATCGGCTGGAGGGTTCGGCCGTCGAAACGGCAGACGCCCAGGCTGTAGGTGCCGACGAGCGCGGCGCCGTCGGGCAGCGGGGTGGCGCAGACGATGGTGCGGCCGATCTTGCGGTCGAGCGGGGTGTCGAGCGGTGCGAGCTGCCGATCGGCGATGGAGTATGTGGTGCCGCTGGAGGGATCGGAGACGAAGATGCGGCCGTTGGCCGAGAGGACGCGTTCGAGGTCGCTGAGGTAGCCGAGCACGGTGGCCGGGCGCCTGGGGCGCCAAGCGACGAGGGCGCCGGTGCCGGCGGTCCAATACCATTGGTCGCCGACCTCGGTGACGCGCGTCATCGTGCGACCCGCGAGGGCGGGGTCGTCGCCGGGCAGGGTTGCCACCTGGGCGTAGCCCCAGCGGGCGTCGGCGCCGAAGGCGATGCGCGCAAATCCGCCGGGCACGCCGGCGTAGAGGGCGCCGTCGGTGTCGACGGCGACGGTCTCGAGATCGATGGCGTGGGTGTCGGGGCGGCGCTGGAACGTCTCCCAGCGGGCGCCATCGCCGATCGCCAGTTCCGCTCCGGCGACGATGACCATGCGGCCGTCGGGCAGGAGGTGGATGTCGGTGGGTGGGTTGGCGAGGCCGATGGTATCGGGGCCGAGGACGACGAAGGTGGGTGCGCCCGCCTCGATCACACCGGCGGGGGCGGCGGGGAGGGCGAAGGGCTGGGCCGGCGCGGAGGCAGCGCCCAGCAGGCAGGTGGCCGCGGCAAGGATCCTGGCGAGGGAGGCGATGCGCGGCCGGTGCTGGACTATGGTGGGGGCGCGGGGGCTCATGTGGCCGGCGGGGGTGGTGGTGCGGCGGACGTAGTTCGAGACGCCGGCAGGGTGAAGAAGAAGGTTGCGCCGGCGCCGGGGCGGCTTTCGGCCCAGATGCGGCCGCCGTGCCGGAGGATGATGCGGCGCACGTTGGCCAGGCCGATGCCGGTGCCCTCGAAGTCGCGGGAGTGGTGGAGGCGTTGGAAGACGCCGAAGAGCTTGTCGGCGTACTTGGGATCGAAGCCCACGCCGTTGTCGCGCACGAAGACGACGTGCTCCTCGGGGCGGTCGGAGGGGGCGGTGCCGATCTCGATGAGGGCGGGGTGGCGGTCGCGGGTGAACTTGAGGGCGTTGCTGAGGAGGTTGACGAGGACCTGGCGCAGCAGGGTCGGATCGGCCTGCACGGTGGGCAGCGGGTTGATCCGCAACGAGAGGTCGCGGTGGACCAGCTCCGAGGAGAATTCGCGGCGGGCCTCCTCGACGAGGCCGGGGAGATCGACGGGGCGCAGGTCGAGGTCGGAGCGGCCGAGGCGGGAAAAGACGAGCAGGGCGTCGATGAGCCGGCCGAGGCGGACGGCTTCCGTGGAGATGATGCCGAGGAAGCGCATGCTCTCGGCGTCGGAGCGGCCGAGCAGGCGTTTGCTCAGCAGGTCGGCGAAGCCGGAGATGTTGCGCAGGGGGGCGCGCAGGTCGTGGGAGACGGAGTAGGAGAACGACTCGAGTTCGCGATTGCTCACGGTGAGCGCGGCGGTGCGTTCCTGCACGCGTTGCTCGAGCTGCTCGTTGAGCCGGCGGTAGCGTTCCTCGCTGAGGAGCAGTGCGGTGGCCTTGTCGAGCGTGGCGTGGACTTGCTCGTTGAGCCGGCGGTTGGTTTCGTGGAGTTCGGTGGTGCGGCGGGCGACGAGCAGCTCGAGGCGCACCTTTTCCCGCCGCTCGAGGAACGAGGACCACCAGACGAGGGCGAGGATGGCGCCAACGGCGGTCACGCCGTAGCAAGCGTAGGCGAGCGGCGTGCGAAACCAGGGCGGCGCGATGCGGAAGGCGAGGGTGGTCTCGCGGCCGACGGTGGTGACAGTGCGCGGTCGCACGTGGAGGGTGTAGCTGCCTTCCTTGAGCCGGTTGAAGACGGCCGAGCCGGTGCTGCCGGTGGAGACCCAATCCTGGTCGGATCCTTCCAGGCGGACCTCGAAGGTGACCGGCTGACCGAAGGGGGTGCCCGGAGCGAGATAATAGACCACCAGCGAATTGTCGGCGTAGCGCAGCGGCGGCAGGGCCGTGCCGACACCGATCAGATGCTGGTCGCTGCCCGGCAGGTGCACTCGCGTGACGATGGCCCGCAACGGCGGTTGCGCCGGCTCGGCGATGGCGGGGTCGTAACGCATGAGGTGGCGGGTGTCGTGCAGCCAGACCACGCCGCCCGTCTCCATGGTGAAGAGCGTGGGCAGGACGCGGGTGGCGAGGACTTCGCTCGCGGTCGGGCCGGCGGGGTTGTCTGCGAAAATCCGGATGGCGTCGTTGGCGGTGAACCAGAGGCGGCCACCGGCGTCGCGGGCGGGGCGGCCGATGAGGCCGTCCATGTCGGGGTAACGCTGGAGCAACGGGGCATCCTCGACCAGATACCGGCGGCCCTCGTCGTAGCGGAAAAGGCGGTTGGCGACATTGAAGCGGGCCGTGCCGTCGAGGATGAAGAGGTTGACCCAGCCGTCGGCCACGCCGTTGGCGGCAGCGAGGATTTCCAAGGTTGGCGGGTCCCGGTCGATCCGGACGCGGCCGATGCGTCGGGTGCCGAGTTCGAGCCAGACGGTGCCGGCGGCATCCTGGGCGGCGCCGTAGACGGATTGCAGCGCCGGCTGCGGGTGGCGCTCGGCGCGGAGCGTGTCGCCCTCGGCGACGAGCCAGCCGAGGCTGCCACGGGCGACATAAAACCAGCGGCGGTCGTTCACGGAGGGGATGTCGAGGCGGGCGTAGGGCAGGTCGGCGACAGCCAGTTCCCAGTGGGTGTCGCGGCGGCGGTAGAGACCGGTCTCGTTGGTGGCGTAGAGCGTGCCGGCGAGGACGCAGAGCGTGTGCACGAACGCTCCCGGGGGCGAATCGTCGACGAAGCGCAGGAGGCGGCCCTCGGCGTTGTAAAGGCCGCGTTGGGCGCGCCCGTCGGCGACGAGCCAGAGGCGGCCGTCGTGGCGGATGGGTTGCGCGAAGGCGAGGCCGGTGGCGACGAGCGGCTCGAAGTTGGAGAGGCGGGCGGGAAAACGGATGCGGGCGACGCCGTCGTTGAGCAGCGCCCAGAGCGTGCCGGAGTCGTAGAAGAGGCGCTGCACGCGGCTGAGGCGGTGGTCGAGGGTGCGGTCGAGCGACTGCACGATGCGGCCGGTGTGGTCGAAGAAGACGATGCCGGTGTTGTCGAGGGCGGCGGCGAGGTAGCCGCCGTCGGTGGCGCACACGTCGTTGACGCGCAGGTCGGGGGCGAGGCCCGGCACGGGGAAGGGCGCGAAACGGGCGCCGTCGAAGATCTTGAAACCCTCGGCGTTGGTGCCGACCAGCAGGTGGCCGGGGTCCAATGGCGTGCTGGAGGTGATCGTGGCGTTGGCGGTGGTGTGCTCCGCCGCGATCACGGGGTGGGCGGTGCCGTTGGCGAGGCGCAGGAGGGAGCCGTCGGAGCGGCTGCTCGCAAAGACCTCCTGGCCGAGGGTGAACACGCGCTCGATGGAGTTGCCGCCGCCGATGATGCGCGCCGACTCGCCCGGGCGCCACGCGACCACGGAGCCGCTGCCCGAGTGCCAGAACCAGCCGGTCTCGGTGGTTGCGACGTTGGTAAGGCTGGGGCGGAGGACCGCCGCCTCGCCGGCGGGCAGGCTGGCGACCTTGGTGAAACGCCAGCGGCCGTCGGTGCCGAAATCGACCCGGCCGATCCCGCCTTGGACGCCCGCGTAGAGTTCGCCGGTGGGCGCGACCGCCATCGCGAGGTTGTTGTCGCGACGGTCGATCGCGGCCTGGCGGAAAACCTCCCAGCGAACGCCATCACCGATCGCGATCTCGTTGCGGGCGACGACGAGCACCCGGCCGTCGGGGAGTTGGCGCAGGTCGGTGGGCGGGGCGCCCAGACCCATCGACTCCGGGCCGAGCACGACGAAGGCCGGGATGCCCGCTTCCGTGAGGCCGGGCGGGGCGGCGTCGAACGGGTGGGTCTGCGCGGGCAGCAGCCCGCCTCCGCCGCAGCAGGCGAGACACAGGACTGGCAGCAGCCGGGCAAGGAAACCCCGCCGGCCGCCGGGGAGGCCGGGTTGCGCGCTGGATCGGCGATGACTCACTGCGCCTGCTTATCGGTTGAAGAGCAGGAGGCTTGAGGCGGGGAAGCCGGGCCGGGCGGGCGACGAAACGAAAC
>JAEXPL010000278.1 GCA_023446865.1 Verrucomicrobiota bacterium
TTTGGCCCATCCCCTCCGGTTCACCGCCGAGGCCGCCCCCCCCGGGGGGCGTCTTTCGTTGCGGCCCGCCGCCGCCCCGCGCCGCAGGTCGCAGGCCGGGCGAACACCCCACTCGCCGCCGGTTGAAGGCCCAGCACCCCCTCCCCACGCCCTCATTTTGGGCCGGGAGTCTGCAGTGGTAAACAGAAGGTACGAAAACGGGGGCAGATGCGATTCCTCGCCCTCAGTCTCCCGGTCCTCGCCCTCGGCAGCATGGTGCTGCCCGTGGCGGTCTCCGCCGGGACCGAGACCGAACAGGAACTCGCCGCCCTCCGGGCCGAGGTCGCTGCGCTCCGAGCCCAAGTCGCCGAGCGCGACACCACCATCCGCGACCTCAGGGCCCACACCGCCGCGCTCGAGACCGACATCAACGCCGTCCAGCAGACCGTGGCACTCGCCAGCAGCGACGGACTAGCCGGCCAAGGCATGGGCATCGCCCCCACCTCCGCGCTCGACTGGAGCAGCGCCCTGAAGGTCGCGACCGCCGCACGGTTCATGGTCAAGGGCTCCAATCTCCTCACCGTGATGCCCACCGGGAGCATGAAGCCGGTCTTCGACGAGCGCGCGATTCTCCTCACCGAAGCGGCCAACTTCGACGACCTCAAGGTCGGCGACATCGTCACCTACAAGCATCCGCGCTACGGCATGCCGGTCGTGCACCGCATTCTTGAGAAGCACGGCGACAAGTTCTGGACCAAGGGCGACAACAACGGTCGCATGGACAACGTCTACATCACACGCCAGAACTTCCAGGGCCGCGTCTTTGCCATCATCTACTCGCGCGATCCGTCGGGTTCGAAGCAGGCCAAACCGTCCAGCCCGACCGTCGCCCGTCGCTGAGCGCAACGGCGCGGAACCGACGCTCGCGGCCCCCGCGCCGCACCGCCGCGGTCAAGGACCGCAATCGACGACGAAGAACCGCGCCGCCGTGCCCTGCGCGCCGATCGGCACCCGGATTGAACGGCCGCACCGTGGGCAGCGCCCCTCGTAGGCCGTACCGTCACGGTTCCGGTAGATGCGTCCATAAATGTGGCACGCCGCGAAATGCACCCCGAGGAACGGCTTCGCTTGATTCTGCGGACTGACGGGTGGCACCGGCATTGGCACCCGCTTCATCGGCCCTTCCCCCCGGAAACTGAAGCGGGCCGCCGTCGCGCCCGTTTCCGCGTCGACTCCGCCAGATCGTTACGGTCGGGGCCTCGCGCCCCTCAACGAGGCATTCGCCACGCTCAACCGTTGAGCGCCGCCGTGTCGGCCCACCCGCCCGGTAGACGAATCCCCACCACGCGCAGCAGAAGAGGCGACCGGCGCCGGCACGGCATCAGCGACCAGGTAGTGAAGGATCGCATGGCGCCCGACCATCGGGCCGCGCCCGCCCAGCGCTACCCGACTTCACGCCCCGGCAGGAGACCACGGAGCCGCTCCACCGCCGGAAGATCCTGCCCCGTTCTAGGCATTTTCCTCCTTTCGCTCTGGGCAGAACGTGTCCGCACCAACCCGACGCCAAGCGTTCCCTGTTGTCGTCCAACATCTTAGGATCTTGGCATCGCCCCTGCAATCGGTTGGGCCGCATGCCCAGTCCCGCCCTCAACGTCGAGCAACCCACCGTCGAAGCCGAACGGCTCTGGCGCGAGATCGCCGGCCACCTGCGCGAGGCCTGCATCCTGCGTCGCCAAGGCCGGCACAAAGCCGCCGCCACGATCCTCGAAGGCCAGCTGCCGCCGCTTATCCGGCAATGGGCCAGCGAATGCGCCCTGCCCGGCGAGGAGGCCAAAGCCCGCTTGAACCGCCTTTTCAACGACGAGCAGTCCCGCGTCGAGAGTCACTGGATCATCGCCCGTTTCCTCGCCGAGGAACACACCGACTCCGCCACGCGCCATCTCACCGCGTTCCCGGCCAACTCCTCCGCGCTCCCGGAAGAGGCCCGGCCCTTCTTTCCCCCGGCCGCCCACAACACCGCCATGCTCTTCCCGGCCATCGCCCCGCGCCGCATCCCCATCGCCGATGTCGCCGACATGATCGACGTCGCTCGCGACCTCGAGCGCGCCTCGGTCGGCCGTCCCCTCTCTCCCTAAGTAACCCCGTCTCAACCAAACCAAGTCCCATGAAGTCGTCCGCCAACTCCACCCTCCTCGAAGACACCTCTGTGCAGCTCGCCACCGACACGCTTCTCGTCGGCCTCGATCTCGGCACCAACACCTCCGCACTGCTCGCCAGTTCGCCCAAGTCCACCGACATCGCGATCCGCGAGCTCATCCCGAGCATCGTCGGTTATGCCAAGGAAGGAATCCTTGACGGCGTTCTTCCGGGCAATGCGGCCATGCTCTTCGGCCACGAGGCCCTGAAACGGAAGCTCTACCTCGACCTCGTCCGCCCGCTGAAGGGTGGCGCCATCGCCGACCTCCGCAGCGCCCGCGATTTCGCCCGCCATCTGCGCACTCGCCTGAGCCTCTCGCCGAACACCGAGATCCGCGCCGTCATCGGAGTGCCCGCCAAGGCCGACCCCGCCGCCCGCGAGGCCCTGCGCCAGGCGTTCACCGGCGTCTTCGACAAGGTCCTCTTCATTCCCGAGCCCTTCCTCGCCGCCCTCGGCCTCCGCGACGAGTCCCGCCTCGGCGACGCCGACTACGCCGACCCGGTCCGCAACGCCCTCTTCATCGACATCGGCGGCGGCTCCACCGACCTGTGCCTGATGCGCGGATACTATCCCCAGGCCGAGGACCAGATCAGCACCACCTTCGCCGGCGACGCCATCGACCAGCTCGTCTACAACTCCATCCTCCAAACCTACCCGGACTGCCAGATCTCGCTGCACAAGGTCTGCGAGCTCAAGGAGCGACACTCCTTCGTCATGAGCCCCGAGACCCAGGTCGTCATCGACCTCGTCGTCGCCGGCCGCACCCGCCAGTTCGACGTCACCGAGCAGCTCGCCGCCGGTTGCGAGGCGCTGCTCAAGCACATCCTCGACCTCTCCCGCACCCTCATCGCCCGCGCCGACCCGGATGCCGTTCCGGAGCTCCTCCAGAATATCGTGCTCACCGGCGGCGGCAGCCTCGTCCGCGGCCTCGGCGTCGCCCTCCAGACCCTCCTCATCGAGGACGGCTACGAGAACCCGAAGGTCTCCGTCATTGGCCCCAACTACAAGGAGCAGGTCGCCCGCGGCGCGCTCAAGGCCGCCCGCCAAGCCAAGGACCGCCAGTGGCAGACCATCCTCCGCTGAAACGTCCCCGCGCTCCCCGCCCCCGCCCCCCCCGGACCCCTGTCCTCGGCCCAGTTCCGCACCGT
>JAEXPL010000323.1 GCA_023446865.1 Verrucomicrobiota bacterium
GGTCACGACGGTGCCCGCGGCGACGAAGCTGTAGCGGCCGAGGGTGACGCCGCAGACGATGGTCGCGTTGGCGCCGACCGAGGCGCCGCGGCGGATCACGGTCGGCTCGTAGAGGCTGCGGCGGACGACCTGGCTCCGCGGATTGGAGACGTTGGTGAGCACGCAGGAGGGGCCGAGGAAGACATCGTCCTCGACGACGGTGCCGGTGTAGACCGAGACGTTGTTCTGGATCTTGACGTTGCGCCCGATGCGCACGCCCGGGCCGATCATCACGTTCTGGCCGAGGTTGCAGTTCTCGCCGAGTTCCGCGCCGGCGCAGATGTGACTGAAATGCCAGATGTGCGTGCCGGGGCCGATGCGGCAGGGCTGATCGACGACGGCGGTAGGATGGACTTGGGTTTCGCTGTTCATGGGGCGAGGGGAGCGACCGCCTGCCAGGCGCCGCCGGCGGCCATCGAGCGGCTGCAGGATTCGAGCACGGCCATGACGCGGAGGCTGCTGGCGGCATCGGTGACGGGCGGGCGCCCGAGGGCGATGGCATCGAGGAAGGCCTCGCATTCGCGGCGCAAGGGCTCCTCCGGCGGGTAGGGAACCGGCTGGGGCTCACGGCGAACCAGGCTGGGCTGCCCGGCGGTCCACGCCACGTGCTGGTCGTGCCACAGGAGTTTGTTCTCGCGGAGGGTGTCGTCGAAGACGGCGGCGCCGTGCTCGCCGATCGCGACGAGCCGCTGCTCCTTGAGCGGGTGAATCCAGCTGCAGAACACATGGGCGTCGAGCCCGTCGCCGAAGCGCAGGAGGGCGACCGCGGCGTCGGCACGGGCGGTGCCGAGGGCGTGCGTGCCGGTGCAGGAGACGGTCTCGGGCAGGCGGCCGGCGAGGCGCAGGATCATGGCGATGTCGTGGGGCGCGAGGCTCCAGAAGGCATCCTCCTCGGTGCGGACTTTGCCGAAGTTCGTGCGGTGAGATTGGAGACGCGTCAGCCGGCCCAGGCGGGGGACGACCTGTTCGCGCAGGGTGATAAAGGCCGGGTGATATTCGAGCAGATGGCCAACCATCAGCACGCGGCCGGCGGTGCGGGCTGCACCGGCGAGCGCGACGCCCTCGGCGAGCGAGAGTGCCATCGGTTTCTCTAGGAAGACGTGTTTGCCGGCAGCCAGTGCGGCGAGCCCGAGCGGCGCGTGGGTGACAGCGGGCGTGGCGAGGACGATACCGTCGATATCCGGACGGGCGAACAGCGCGGCGATATCGGCCGAGATCGCCGCGGTCGGGGCGAGCTCGGTAGCGGTGCGGCGTCCGCTTTCGGCGGGATCGGCGACGGCGACGAGGGCGCCGAGGGCGTGGAAGTTGCGGACGAGATTGCGCCCCCAGTAGCCGCAGCCGGCCACGGCGATGCGCGGGCAAGCGGAAGGCTGGGCGCTCATGCGAACCACAGCTTGGAGCCCATGGTGGGCGGCACCGGGCCGACGCGACTGCGGATGGCGTTGCGCGTGTCGACGATGGCCGGCGACCACTCGAGGAGCGCGCGATAATCGACTCCGCTGTGGGCGGTGGCGATGACGACGATGTCCGCGGCCGCGAACGCCTCCGCCGCGAAGGACACGGAGTCCAATCCGGCCCACGCGGCGTTCTCGCGGGTGACGGGGATCGTGGGCACAAGCGGATCGTAGTAGGCGACGTCGGCCCCCTGGCTGCGCAGGAGGTTCATCAGGTGAAAGCTCGGGGTCTCGCGGATGTCGTCGACATCGGGCTTGTAGGCCAGACCAACCACGATCACGCGGCTGCCGTTGAGCGGCTTGCGCAGGGTGTTGAGGACCTCGGCCACCCGGCGGACCACCTGTGCCGGCATCGCCTCGTTCACTTCGCCGGCGAGCTCGATGAACCGGGTGGCGAGACCGTATTCGCGCGCTTTCCACGTGAGGTAGAATGGGTCGATCGGGATGCAATGCCCGCCGATGCCCGGGCCGGGGTAGAACGGCATGAAGCCGAAGGGCTTGGTCTTGGCGGCGGCGATCACCTCCCAGATATCGATGCCCATCGCGGCATAGACGACCTTCAACTCGTTGACCAAGGCGATGTTCACCGAGCGGAAAATATTCTCGAGGAGTTTGGCGGCCTCGGCGGCGCGGCAGCTCGACACGGGCACCACGGTCTTCACGGCCCGCCCGTAGAGGGCGCGGGCGGCCTCGGCGCACTCCGGCGTGAAACCGCCGACAATCTTCGGGATGGTGGCGACTTCGGAGTCGGGGTTGCCGGGATCTTCGCGTTCCGGCGAGAAGGCGAGGTGGAAGTCGCGCCCGGCGGCCAGTCCCGAGCCTTTTTCGAGAACCTCGCGCAGGGCCTCGTCGGTCGTGCCCGGGTAACTGGTCGACTCGAGGACGACGAGCGCACCGCGGCGCAGGTGGGGGGCGATCGACTGCCCGGTGTTGAGGACGAAGGAGAGATCCGGCTCACGGTTACGGTTGAGCGGAGTCGGAACGCAGATGACCACGGAATCGCAGTCGGCGAGTTGGGCGAAGTCGGCGCTCGCACGGAACCGGCCTGACTGCTGCGCCTCAGCGATGGCGGCCGCCGGGATGTGGCGGATGTAGCTGCGGCCGGTGTTGAGCGCGTCGACCTTCTGCGCGTCGACATCGAGCCCGAGGACGGTGAGGCCGGAGCGGCAGAACTGCAGGGAGAGCGGCAGTCCGACGTACCCGAGCCCGACGACAGCGACACGCGCAGGGGAGAAACGGGGTGGCGGTTCCATGTGGCGTCGATGATGGTGGTGTCGGACGGGAGATACAAGCCCGGGACCGAGGATGTGAGATCTGCTTCGTGTGGAAGGCTTGGTTAACATGTGCTGATCGGTGGCTTGGAGCGTTATTGAGTGCAGTGGCAATAGGCTTGTTTGTTCACCGGTGCGTCGCGTGGCTGCGATGAAGCGGGAGGGCTGTTGGGGCGGGCAAGGGGCCGACGCTGGGCGTGGGTGCATGTTGCACGAGATGCCGAAATCCGACGGTGACAGCGGGCCGATGGGTGACAGCATCCGCTTCGATGGCGGATCGAAACCCACTTGTCTGTTCCCGCGCTTCCACCCCATGACGTGCCGAGCTGGAGTACCGGAGATCCTGTTGGCCGACCTCCCTCGGTTGGGACGTGAACTGGCGACGGCGGTATCTGCCTCGGGGTTCAGGCCGGACCTGATTGTCTACGTCGAGACCGGCGCTCGCTTGGTTGCCGCCGCGCTGAGCCGCGAGCTGTCCGTCCCGGCGGCGGGGGTTTGCGCGTCGCGGCCGGGTGGCGGATTGAAGGTGTTGCTGGCGCCGCTGGCTGCCCGGTTGCCGAAGGGTGTGAGGGATCGGCTGCGCCGCTGGGAGGAACGGAGCAGGGTGCATGGCGCGACGCGGCGAAAGATCGAATGGCCACCGCACGTATCGGTGTCGGGTCGCCGCGTGTTGCTCGTTGACGATGCGGCCGACACGGGGAACACGATTGCGGCGGTGCGGGCGGAGTTGGTCGCGCTCGGTGCGGAGGCGTCCGCCATCCGCCCCGCGGTGCTGGCGGCGACGCCCGCGGCGGGTCGGCGCGCGGTCGCCTTCTTCCTATTCGACTGCAATTGCCGGATGCCGTGGTCGGCGGACCGCCGGGAACGGCGTGCGGCGCTGGTGGTGCTGCG
>JAEXPL010000345.1 GCA_023446865.1 Verrucomicrobiota bacterium
CGGCGGTGGGTGACGATGCTCCGCTGTATCAGGCGGCCGGCGCGGCGCTGCGCGGGTGGAGGACGGTGGCGCAGACGCCGCCGTCGGGCCGGTCGGAGAGCTCCACGTTGCCGCCGATGCTGCGCAACGAATGGCGCGCGACGGTCAGGCCCATGCCGATGCCGACCGTGTGCTTGGTGCTCGTGAAGGGCTCGAACATGTGGTCGCGGATCTTCGGATCGATGCCGTGGCCCTGGTCGAGGACGTGGATCTCGATCATCTCGCCCTCGGGATGGTCGGGGCCGAGGGAGGTCTGGATGGTGATGGGACGGGAACCCTTGTGGTCGTCGCCATAGGACTCCCACGCATTGATCAGGAGCTTCGAGAGCGCCTCCTCCATGACTTCGACGCTGGTGCTGAATTCGAGGTCGCCGATCGCGTTGTCGATGGTGACCGGCTCGGTGATCTTGTACTCCGACTGGTAACGTTTGACGACGTCCTCGAGGAGCTTCTGGAGCGAGACCTGCGAGAGGGAGACGCGCGACTTGATCGCGACGGTGCTGAGCTGGCGGAGGATGCCGACGATGCGGTTGATCGCCTGGTCGACGGCCTCGGCGTTCTTCTTCACCAGCTCGGGGCGATCGTAGTAGGTCTTGATCAGGTCGAGGTAGCCGATGACGACGCCGAGGAGGTTGTTGAGATTGTGCGAGATGCCCTGGGTGATGGCGCCGATGCTGGCGGAGCGGCGGGCCTCGGAGAGGCGGCGCTGGAGCACGAGCAGCGCGCGGTTCATCGAGACGAAGCGCAGCTGGGTCTGGACGCGGGCGACGGTCTCGTCGAGGTCGATGGGCTTGGTGATGTAGTCGACGGCGCCGACGTTGAGCCCCTCGAGCTTGCTCTCCTTGGACGTGCGGGCGGTGATGAAGATCACCGGTATCGACCGGGTGGCGACCGACTGCTTCAACCGGTGGCAGACCTCGAAGCCGTTCATGTCGGGCATCATGACGTCGAGCAGGATGAGGTCGGGCATCTGCTCGAGGGCGATCTGGAGCGCCTCGGTGCCGCGGTTGGTCGAGAGAACCTCCATGCCTTCGCGGTCCAGCTTGCGGCGGAGCAGCTGGACGTTCACGGGCTGGTCGTCGACGACGAGGATTTTGGGCTTCGACATTTCGGGGGTGGCTGGGGCCGGCAGTGAAGGGGAAAGCGTTCCGCGCGGCAAGCGGAGGTTGGCGAAACCGCGCGGTGGGGAAATGAAAAACGCGTAAGTTCGGCCAGGCGACGCCCGGGGCGGCGGAAGGCGCCGCCCGCGCCGAACCGACGGCGGCGCGTCAGGCGTGGGCAAGGCGCCAGGCCTTGTACGTGTTCTTCATCAGCATCGCGACGGTCATCGGACCGACGCCGCCGGGCACCGGCGTGATCTTCGCGCAGAGCGGGGAAACGGTGGGAAAGTGGACATCACCGGTGAGGCGGTAGCCGGTCTTCTTCGTCGCGTCGGGCACGCGGTTGATGCCGACGTCGATGACGACCGCGCCGGGTTTCACCATGTCGGCGGTGACGAACTCGGGCTTGCCGATGGCGGCGATCAGGACATCGGCCTGGCGGGTGATGGAGGGAAGGTCGGCGGTCTGCGAGTGGCAGACGGTGACAGTGGCGTTGGCGAAGGGCTTGCGCTGCATGGCGAGCAGCGCGATCGGCTTGCCGACGATGAGGCTGCGGCCGAGGACGACGACGTGTTTGCCGGAGAGCTTCACGCCGGAGCGCACGATGAGCTCCATGATGCCCGCGGGGGTGCAGGCGACGAAACCAGAGTCGTCCTCCTGCGCAACCTTGCCGAGATTGAGGGTGTGGAAGCCGTCGACGTCTTTCGCGGGCGAGACGCGGCGGAAGACGGTGAGCTCGTCGATGTGCTTGGGAAGGGGCGACTGGACGAGGATGCCATCGACGGAGAGATCGGCGTTGAGCTGGTCGATGAGCGCGAGCAGCTCGGCCTGGGTGGTGGACACCGGCGGCAGGATCACGCGGCTGGTGATGCCGATCTCGGCGGCGGTGAGGTCCTTCTTCTTGACGTAGGACACGGAGGCCGGGTCGTCACCGACGCGGACGAGGGCGAGGCAGGGCTTGCGGCCGGTGATGGCTGCGACCTCGGTCTTGAGTTCGGCGACGATCTGCGCCGCGATCTTGTTGCCGTCGATGAGTTCCATGGTGGGTAAGGCGGTGATGAAAAACCGGTCGTCGGCCGCAGGGCAAGGCGGATGCGGCCGGTGTGACGTTTCGGTGGCGCCGCGCCGCCGGCGGAGCGGTAACTTGACCCCGCCCGGGCCCGTCTCATCCTGCCGCCATGCTTCAACACCCCAGAGTCGACCGCCAGCGGCGCGCCGCGTTCACCCTCTTCGAGGTTCTCATCGCCATCGCCCTGCTGGCGATGCTGGTGGGCTTGGCGGTGGTGAACGCCGACAAGATCTTCGGCCAGAACCAGGAGCAGGTCGTGAAGATCTTCGTGAAGCAGAGCCTCGAGGTGCCGCTGACCAGCTACAAGCTGGCGATGGGCGGCTACCCGACGACGGAGGAGGGCCTGCAGGCGCTGATCACCGCGCCGAACACCAACCCCGAGCGCTGGCGCGGTCCGTACATCAAGACGGACGGCAACAAGGTGCCGGTGGACCCCTGGGGCACGACGTATTTCTACCGGTATCCCGGCAGCCACAACACCGACCGCTACGACCTCTGGTCGGCCGGTCCGGATCGCAAGGACGGCACGGCCGACGATATCGGCAACTGGTGATCGTCTGTGCACAACGCGGCCAGCCCCGGTCCGGCCGTCCGGCGCGCGGCGGAGCCGGTTTCACGTTGCTCGAGGTGCTGCTGGCGATCGCGTTGATCGCGGTGGCCGGCTCGCTGTTCCTCGTGAGCCTCGAATCGCTCGGGCGGTCGTCGCCGGCCGACGAGCTCGAGAGCGCGTTCTGGCGCGCAATGGCGCTGGGCCGCGAGCGGGCGCTGGCCTCGCGCCGCACGGTCGAGCTGCGCTGGGACGAGGAGGCGCGCGTCTTTCTGGTCGGCAGCGGCGAAAGCGCGCTCCCGGTGCGGATCGAGTCGAAGGAGAAGGCGGAATCGTGCGGCGCGACGTTCACCGAGGAGGTGGCGGCCAACGATTTCATCTTGGTTCGCGGCGAGTTGGTGACACGGCGGGCGACGCCGGTGGTGAAGCTCTTTCCCGACGGCACCTGCCAGGCGTTTTGCGTGGAGCTGGCGGTCGGCGAACGCAGCCGGCAGCGCCTGAACATCGACCCCTGGACGGGGGCGGAGATGTTGTCGGCCGAGAGCGCGGGGAAAGGGGGGCGGCCGTGACGAAGATCTGGGCACAGAGCGGGCGGGCGCGGAGCGGCGGCGGGCCTCGCGCCGGGTTCACGCTGATCGAAGTGCTGCTGGCGCTGGCGATCTTTGCGCTGGCGGTGTCCTATCTGGCGGCGGCGTACCTGAACATCGTCGAGGGGCTCGAATCGGTGAAGACCGACCGGGAATTTGAGCAGGAGGTGCGTTGGGCGCGCGAGCAGGTGCTGCGGCAGGCCGATCTCGCGGAGGTCGAGAAAGGCGGCGAGGTGCGCACGCCGGGCGGGGCGACGGTACGCTGGAACGCCGAGGTCGTGCCGGGGGCGGTGGCGGATCTTTTCACGGTGGCGCTGCGGGTCGAGTTCGAGGGCACCGACAAGAAGGCGAGGGAGGCGCACGAGCGGCTGACCGTGCTGCGGCCCTCCTGGTCGGAGCCGGTGGAGCGCGGCAAGTTGTTCGAGGCGGCGAAACAACGGATCGAGGAGAATCGGCGTCGCCGCGGGCTGACGACGGAGCGACGCACATGAGCATGGCACCACACGACTTCAGGGCGCTCGGTGCCCGGCGGCGTGGTTTCACGCTGCTGGAGGTGGTGCTGGCAGTCGCCCTCTCCGGGATGCTGCTGCTCGCGGTGAATTTCTTCGTGCTCGGACTAGGCGAATTGTGGGGGCGCGGGTCGGAGCCGCGGCTGTTCGACCGCCATGTCCGCGGCGTCACCCGTTTTCTGGAGTCCTTGGTCGACCAAGCGGTGGTGCCCACCGAAGACACGACGCAGCCGGTGAAGGCGCCGGCTCCGACGACGAGCCGTGCGCCGAGACGCCGTGGTCCAGCGCCGGTTGTCGAGGAGGGGCGGGGCCTTGGAGCGCATGCGGCCGGTTCCGCGATCCGCCGGTGGGTGGTGGCCCAGACGATCGACCAGATCCCCGGCGGGAGACTTTTGCTCGGCCTGGCGGTGCGTGGCCTGCGGGTGCAGACGCCACCGGATCGCGGCGGCATAGGGCGGCTTCCCACGCCGGTGCGCGACGCCAGCCCCAATCGTCCGCCACCGAACGGCAATCCTCCGACCCGCGCGGGTCGGACCGCCCCGGGCGGGCGCGAGGTGGCGCAGGCCACCGGGGCGCGATTCCGTTTCGGCACGCCGAGCGGCTACGAGGGCACTCCGCTGATGCTGATGTTCGAGGTCGACGAGGCGCCCGGCCAATGTGTGTGGCCGCTGCGGCCGTTGCCGCAAGTGGAGTGCGCGCTCCAGATCAACGCGGACGAGGGCTTGGTGCTGCTTTGGAAGTCGAAACTCGAGGACGACTACGGCAAGGCCCGCCCGCGCAAGACCCAGCTTTCGCCCTTCGGCCGCACGCTCTCGTTCGACTACTACGACGAGGACCGCCGCGTGTGGACGCGGAGCGAACAACCGCAGAGCGACGGCAAGGGCGGTTGGATCGTGCCGCAGCGTGTACGGTTCACCTTTGTCTACAAGGGGCGCGAACGTGAAGTCTCGATCACGCTGCCCGACACGCCGGGAGGAGCGCCACTGCGATGAACGACCGACGAAGCCAACGACGGCACTCCGGCGAGCGCGGACGCCAGCCGCGGCGCGGCTCGGTGCTGGTGTTTGTGCTGGTGCTGATCGTGGTTACCACGGTGGCGGTGCTGAAATTCGGCGAGCGGGCGATGGGCGAGATGGCGGGCGACGGCTACTACGTGCAGCGGCAGCGGCTGCGCGGCGAGGCTTACTCCGCGCTCGAGGCGACGCTGGCGGTGTTGGCCCAATACCGTGAGATCGACGGCGGACTTTACGCCCCGGCGCAAGGGTGGGGCGAGCCCCTCGCCGAGGCCGGCTATGAGCCGGAGGGCGAGCGCACCGTGACGGTCGAGTTCGCCGACGAGAACGCAAAGCTCTCGTTGCGCCACGCCGAACAGGTCGAAGCGGCGCTCGAGACGCTCTTGGCGAGCCTCGGCTTCGAGGCCGGCGAGGTCGAGATGCTCACCGACAGCCTGCTCGACTGGATCGATGCCGACGACAACACGCGCCCCTTCGGTGCGGAGAAAGACGACTACCTGCGCAACGACCCGGCGCACGTGGCGGCCAACCGGCCCTTGCGCTCGTTCGCGGAGCTGGCGGCGGTCCAGGGGTTCGGCGATCTGATGTTCGCCGAGTCGGGCCGGCCCAACGAGCGCTTCGAGCAGTTCACCCGGTACGTGAGTCTGTGGAGTGATGGCACTGTGAATCTCAACACCGTCCCGGACGACTTGCTGCGCGCCTCCGGGCTGCTCGACGACCGGCAGCTGGCCTCCTTGGCGCGGGTGCTCGACACGACCGAAGGGGTGCGCGGGACGGCCGGCGCCAACTACTTCCGCTCCTTGGGCGAGCTGGGCGATCAGGTGGGCACACTGCCGTCGGACGGGACGTTCAGCGCGCGGTGCGAAGTGCTGAGTGTTCTCGTGACGGTACGGGAACGGCAGGCGGCGTTTCGCCTCCGTGCAGTGATCCGTACGGATGCTGGCGGCACGACCAACCGGAGTGGCGCGGCTGTTGGCACTACGCGGGCCGCCGGGGGGGCGGCCAGTGGCGGCACGGCGTCGCTCGAGTATCCTTTCCAGTTTCTTGAGCTTGTGGAGGACCCTCCGCCTTCTACCATCCCGCCCTCCCAGCAACCTCCCTAAACCCCGTGGTGGCAACTTCCTCAACCTCTTCGCCGGCAGGCGCGCCAGGCCTTCCCGAGCAACCGGTGCTACTGGTGCCGGGCTACCACTTCTTCACGACGATGGCTCCGGTCCCCGCCGGGGCCGCGCCGAAGGAGATTGCGGGGTTGGCGGCGCTCGCGCTGGAGGCGGATTCACCGTTCACGGAGGAGCAACTTGCGTCGGGCCACTACGCGGTGCCGCCGGGGGCGGGACTGGTGGTGTTTGCCGCGGTGCGCCGGAAGTTTGCGGCGCAGCAGGAGCCCTGGACCCGGGCCGGATTTGTCGTTCCCGATTTCGCCACGTGGCTGCCGCGGGCCGAGACGGCGGCCGGAGTCGTGGTGCTGGAGACGAGAGAGGCCGTGACGGCCTTGGAGTTCGGCGCCGGTTCCGCGTTGCCCCGGAAGATCGTGAGCCGTCCGGTGATGGCTGGCGTGGAAAGCGAGCCGGCCATCGAGCGGGCACGGGAGTCGGTGTTGGTGCGGCTCGGCGCGGAAGGGCGCCGGGTGCAGCGCTACCGTCTTTCGGATACACCCTGTTCGGTGAAGGGCGGGCGCTACCGGTTCAACTGGGAACCGCAGGGCTTCGCCCCGGCGAAATCCGGCGACCACGCAGCGCTGGCCGCGGCCCAGTTGTGGGCGATGGATCTGCGCGAGCCGGAGTTTCTGCGCGGGAAGCGACGTGATTTCCAATGGAACCGGCGCGCCTGGGGGGCGCTGGTCGGCCTCGGCATCGCGGCCGGTGTGCTGGTGGTCGCGGAGTTCGGCCTGCTCGGCGTGCGGCTGTTCGATGCTGCACGGCAGAGGAGGGTCGAGGCCCAAACCCCGGCGGCCCGCCAATCGGAGGTCAATCACGACATCGTCGAACGGCTGGCAGGTTACATCGACCGCAAGCCGCAGCCGCTCGAACTGCTCGCCTACGTCAACGATCTGCGGCCGCGCTCGATCTATTTCACGAAGGTCTCCGTCGAAGGCGGGCTGCAGATGGTCATCGAGGGCGCGACGAGCGCGCTGGCCGAGGTGAACGAGTTTGAGTCGGCGCTCCGCCGCGCGGCGGCGATCGGCACGGTGGAGGTGAAAAACACCCGAGCCCGCGAGGGCGGCGGCACGTTTCAGCTCACGCTGGCGTTCAAACCGGGTTTCCAGCCCGGTGCGGCGCCGGTGCGGGCGGCACCCGCTGCCGCATCCGCTGCACCCGCAGCGCCGATGCGGTTGCCGGGGCCGCCGACCGGTCAAGACCCGCGGAGGCCGCTCCCGGCCTCGTTCGGAAACCGGGAACTCAAGGACAGTGGCGGCCCGGTGCCGGTGCCTGCTGCTCCGGGTTCGACCGGTCCGATCCCGCTACCGGAAGCGCCCGGAGCGAACAACAGCGGCCCCACGCCCCCGTCGCCATGAGAGCCTTCTTCTTCCGTCGCAGCTGGCGCGAACGCATCCTCCTCCTCGTGGTGCTCACGGTGGGGGTGGCGATCTGGTTGTCCTCGGTCTCTGGCCGCAGTGGCACTCTGCGCGAGCGCTGGGGGGCCACGGGCACCGCGCTTGCCCTTCAGCAGACCTGGCTGGAAAGCGCGGCGGAGAACCAGGTGCAGCTCCAGAGCCGGTTGGCGCAGGTGCAGCAGGGCCGCTCGCTCAACGCGAACCAGCTGGCCGGGCAGCTCGATGCCGTGGCGAAACGCCAGCATTTCGCGAACTACCGGCTCGATCCGCCGACCTCGGAACGCAAGCCGCCGGTGGCGATCCACACCGTGTCGCTCACCATCGAGAAGGTGGAACTCGCGGCGTTCGGCACCTTTGTCGACGATCTGCGGTCCAGCCTGCCGCTGGTGAACATCGAACAGCTGGTGATCACTCCCGACCGCCGCACCCCCGCGCAACTGGATGTACGCCTCAAACTCTCCGGCCTCGAACTGCTGCCCTGAAGCGACCCGCGCCGATTTCTCAACGGTCCGCTCCGACCTTCTCCCAAAATGAAACCTCTCCGTTTCTCGTCGCTTCGCCTCCTGCCCGGCGCGTTTCTCGCCCTGGTCCTGGCTGCGTCTGCGTCCCTCGCCGGTGCCCAGCCCTCTGCCCCGGCGCCGAGCCTGCCGCCGCCAGCGGGCGAGGCGGGTGCCCGCCTGGTCGCGATCCCGGCGGCGGGTGATCCCGGTGCCGTCCTCGAGACCATCAAGCTCAGCGACAACGAACTGCCCTCGGTGCTCGACCTGCTCGAGCAGCTCACCGGCCGTTCGATCGTGCGCCCGCAGCAACTGCCGACGCCGAAATTCACCTTCAACAGCCACGGGCCGATCACCAAACGCGATGCGATCATCGCCATCGAATCGTTGCTCAGCCTGAACAACATCGCGGTGGCGCCGCTGGGCGAGAAGTTCATCAAGGTCGTTGTCATCACCAACATCCGCACCGAGGCACCGGAGCTGGTCGTGGGCTCGTTGCGCGACCAACCGCCCTCCGGTCAGATCGTGAGCAAACTCTTCCGACTCCAGCATCTCGACACCACGACGTTCCAGAACCAGGTGCAGCCGTTCCTCAGCCCCGGTTTCGGGGCGGTGGTTCCGTTCCAGAATTCGAACACGCTGCTGGTGACCGACACCATCTCGAACCTCCAGCGGCTCGAGTACGTGCTCGAGCAGGTGGACAAGCCGCGCGACTTGGCCACGAAATTCTACACGCTCAAGTTCGCCCAGGCCCAGGCCGTGGCCGAGAAGATCAAAAGCCTGATCGAGAGCACCCGCAGCGCCTTCAACCGTCAGACGGGCAACAGCCAGCCGGCCGTGCCGATGCCCCCGGGCGTGCCGCCGCCGACCCCGGTCGAGGGCCACGCCGACACCAATGCCGGCCTCGGCGCCGCGCTCATCTCGGCCACCACGAACATCAGCTTCGACGAACGCACCAACCAAGTGATCGTCGTGACGGATTCGGCGAACATTCAGTTCTACGAGAACCTGATCGAGAAGCTCGACGTGCAGGCCGATCCCTCGACGCAGATCGCCGTCATCAAGATCCAGCATGCGCAAGCGACGGACGTCGCATCGCTGTTGAGCACGTTCATCTCCGGTTCCGGCAGCTCCGGCCGCACTTCCGCCGGCAGCCGGACGACCCGTACCCAGCGCAGCAGCTCGACCTTCCCGTCCCTCGGCGGGGACCGCGAGCGCGCCCAGAACAATGCACAGCCTACCCAGCCGCTGACCGCCGCGGGCGGCCGCGGCACCGGCGAGCGCAACTCGCAGTTCAGCGAGTTCATGACCATCATCGCCGACGAGCGCAGCAACGCGATCGTCGTCTCGGGCACGCAGGACGACCTCAATCTCATCCGCGAGCTCGTCAAACAGATCGATGTCGTGCTCCCGCAGGTGCAGATCGATGTGCTCATCGCCAGTGTGACGCTCAGCAAGAATGTCCAGCGCGGCATCGACGCTTTCACCGGCATCAAGGTCGAGGGCAACAAGGTGGTTGGCATCCTCGGCGCGGCGGCGCGCGGCACGACCGCCGCGACCGCCGGCGTCACCGGTCCCGGTTTCGACATCTCGCAGATTCTCGT
>JAEXPL010000358.1 GCA_023446865.1 Verrucomicrobiota bacterium
GGTGTAGATCGAGAACTTGCCGGGGTTGCCGCCCACGGCGCTCCAGTCGGTCACATCGCCGGTGAAGATCTGCTCGACCTGGCGGACGGTGAGCTGGGCGACCGGGTTGGCCTCGTTGACGATGACGGCCATGCCGTCGTAGGCGACGATCGTGGGCTTCATGCTCACGCCCTTGGCGAGGGCGGCGGAGAGCTCGGTGGGCTTGGCGCGACGGGAGGACATGCCGATCTGGGCGGTGCCGTCGGTGATGGCGGCGATGCCCGTGGTGGAACCCTCGGCGGCGATCTCGAACGCGACGTCGGGGTGCGCGGCCTTGAAGGCCTCGGCCACCAGCGGCACCAGCTTGGCGCCGAGGGTGTCGGAGCCCTTGATGACGAGCTTGTCGGCGGCGGAGAGCGAGCCGGCGAACAGCGCGGCGGAGACGAGGGCGAAAACGGTCTTCTTCATGATGGAAACGGGGAAGCGGTTGAGGATTGGTCCGGGCGCGCGCTCAGAACTTCGTGACGAGGTCGACCTGCAGGATGCTCGACTTGTCGAGCTTCGCGACCGCCGACTGCTTGAGGTTCTCGCGAATGTCGGACGTGAGGAAGTAGGTCACGTTGAGGGAGCAGAAATCGACGAGGTTGTAGCCGAACGAGGCCTTGTAGCCGGACTGGTTGAGGTTGCCGAAGGCGAAGTCGGAGTCGTTGAGGTTGGGATCGACCGAGCCGAGGCCCACGCAACGGTAGTCGACCTTCACGCTCCAGTCGCCCTGCAGCTTCCCGCTGCCGTGGTTGTAGCCGACGCCGAGCAGCCAGGCGGTCGGGTCCTTCTTCCACCGCGCGGAGGAGAGACCGTAGACCTTGTAGACGCGGGTGCCCGCCTCGAAGTTGTAGGACGAATCCCAATAGAGCTTCACGCTGTCGCCCTGGCCACCGACGTTGGCGAACTCGAGCTCACCGGCGAAGGTGAAGAGCGAGAGTCCGATGGTGTCGCCGTTGAAGGGCGTCTCGTTGGTGAGGCCACCCATGTTCGAGGTCGTGTAGGCCATGTAGCCGGGCGCGGCGACGAGCTTGGTGGTGCCGAAATACTTGGTGAAAACGACCTGCTGCGCGAAGAGCCAGGCGTCGTTGCCGTTGCGGCCGGCGGTGGCCTCGTTGTTGTCGTCCATGATCGACTGGAGGGCGCGCAGCTCGAGGGAGTCCTTGCCGCCGAGCGAGTAGGTGTAGACTTCGGACACGCCCTGCGGGTTGATGTCGCCGTCCCAGACGAGGTCGGTCGTGTAGAAGGGATTGCGGATCTTGCCGGCGACAAACTTCAGGTCGTTGCGCGGCTGCCAGCCCACGTAGGCGCGGGCCAGGGAGATGCCATAGTCGTCGCCGCCGTTCTCGAAGGTCTGGTTGCCCGAATCGGCCGCGGAGGCGGTCTCGAGGGCGAAACCGGCGCTCCAGCCCTTCTGCATCTGGACGTCGCCGTTGAAGCGGAAGCGGAAGCGCTCGCGGGTGCGGTTGGTGGAGGCGAGCTTGGTGGCGCCGGTCTCCTGATCGCGCGTGGTCTGGTACTGGTGACGGAGGCGCACGTCGCCGCCGAGTTTGAACTCGGTGATCTGGGAGCCGAGGTTGAGCTTTCCGGCGGAGGTGCCGGCGAAATCCTTGGTGAGGTCGGTGCGGAGCTCTTCGGCCTCCTGGTCGTTGATGAGGCCTTTCTTGACGAGCATGTCGATGAGGGGACCGGAGTCCTGGGCGACGGCGGTGGCCGTCGTGAGAGCGATGCCGCCGGCGAGGGCGAACAGGGCGAGCGGGAGTTTGCGCATGATTGGGATCGGATTCGTGGGTTGAAACTGGCAGGCGCCCGGCAGCTGTGCCGGGTGCGTCGGGCCACGAAGCTAGCAGCCGATTGTTACGGTCCCGTGACGGCCGCGTGACATGACCGCAAAACCGCCGCGGAAAAGTGAACGCGGCAGACCGCTCACGCATCGTTCAGCGTCACCGCGTTCCAATCTCGCGGAGAAGGCCCGAGCCCGCTGGACTGATCGGGCCGCTTCGCCCCGTCACCGCCCATGACTTCGTATCGCCCCTCCGCCCTGCCCCGCCTCCGCACTCTAGCCGTCGGCTTCGGTCTCGTCGCCGCCGCGCTTGCCGCCCGCTCCGACGTCGCCGTGCTCCGTGAGAAAGGCCCACACAGCGGCAGCGCGTTCTCCAATCCCGGCCTCATCGCCAACGCCCCCGCCGGCCTGCAGGTCGCGATGAAGACCGCCGACGTGAAGATCCACCTCCGCCCCGGCGACGGCGAAACCCTGAAAGCCGACGTCACCGCCGACTTCGAACTGGAGGACTCGTCCCCCGCCGAGCTCAACGGCCAGCTCTACCTCGTCGGCTTCCCCGTCACCGGGCTGAGTTCGAAGATCGTCACCATCGACAACTTCGCCGTGACGGTCGATGGCAAGACACCGGCGATGGTGCTGCGGCAAGACATCTACATCAATAGGCGCCAATCAAAGCGTGTTGATGAGAAGCTACGGGGAGAACTCGAAGCGAGATTCGCACCTGAAACACCGCAAAGCTGCCAAACCCTCTCCTATGCCGGATTCGACCAATATCCGGCGTCCTACCTCTGGCAGCAGCGCGTCCAGACCTCGGTGACGTTTTGTGTCCGGGTGACCTACACGCTAACCATCCATCCACAGTCGATTATCTACACAAGATCCTACGATAGAGATGACGCCGATGGTGAAGTTATCCCTTCGAAGAATCTCCGAGCCCTACTGAGAGACGACCGCTACTATTTCTTCGGTTATGTCCTTCGCTCAGGCGCCACGTGGGATGGGCCGATCGGAAAAGAAACCGTTGTGATCACAGCGGACCAAGCGCTGAAGTTGGCCACGGAGAAAATTGCTCTGCGCAACAGAAAACCTGCCTCATTCTTCTTCGACGACAGCACAGAAGGACCCGAACGAGAACGTCTCCAGGGTATACAGGGCGTCGAGCGCCACGAGACTGATCCAGGCAACGGTTCGCTGCGGTGGATCCTAGAAAACGGCGATCCGAACGAAGACCTCCTGATCGCAATCCCGCTCTCCGCCATCAAGCGGAAGAAATAGGCCTCAGGATCTCCACCGCGCGCCTCGCCCCCGCAGCCCCGCAGCCAGCATCACCATCGCCACGAGCGAGAGGCAGCTCAGGCCGGTGAAGGAGTGCAGCCAGCGAATCTGCCCAACGAGCAGCGGAAATCCGCCGAGGTAGACGATCGCCGAGGCCACACCGAACGCCAAGCCCGGCCGCCGTGGCAACGCCCACACCAGCGCGCCGAGCGTCACCGCCATCGGCGCCTGGAACAGCGCCACGCCGAGCAGGCCCGCCGGCATCGACGTCTGCCCGAACCACAACGCCGGAACCGAGAGCGCGAGCACCGCGATGGTGGCCTTCAGCCAGCCGAAGCGATCCGCCAGAAAACCGCCGCCGATCTTTCCGAGCGCCAGCGCCGCGGCGATCCCGAGGGCGCCGACCGCGCTCCCACCCCACCCGAACGAGAAGCCCGTGCCCACAAACGACCGGATCGCGATGCACGCCAGCACAAGTGCAACGATCAGCACCGTCCGTTGGGAACCGCCATCCGCCTGCGCGTAGGTCGCTGCTTCAGCACGACCCGTCCGGCCCTGCGCTCGCCCCCGGTCCGGGAGCCATCCCGGCTCCGCCGGGTCGTCCTGAAGGAGCGAACTACGGCCCGTTCGCCACACCGGCCACGCCCCCAACGCCACGAGCCCGCCGAGCACCCACGGTGTCGCCGCAAAATCCACCCGCGCGAGACCGATGCCGAGCGTGAGCCCCACCGCCCCTGGGCCGACGAACAACCCGAGACCGCCGACCCGGCCACGACTGAGCCGAATCGAAAGCACACCTCCACCGATGTGGAAACACCCGTTGCCCAGCGCGATCAGCGCTACCGTCGCCCACGGCGCATCCGGCCCGAGGGCAAACAGGCCGGCTCCCAGAAACACCGCACCCAGCAGCGCCAGCGGCCGCGCCCCGCTCCAGCGGTCGGCCGCCCAGCCGAGCGGCACCTGTCCCCAAAACGCCACCGCGTTGTAGAGCAGCACCGCGTCGGCGCCGAGATCGGTGGCATCCAGCGTGCGGTTGAGCGCGTAGCTGCAACCCAGCTCGACCGCGAAGTGCCCGAACCCCAGCAGCGCGATCCAGCGCCAATCGATTCCGGCCGGCGGGGCCACGAGCGCGGCACCGGTCGCAGTCACTCGCGTTTCGCCGATCAGGTTCGGTTCACCAAGGTTCATGCAGGGTCGCGGAGTTCTCCGCCAAACGAGCCGCGAGTTCGAGCCTTTCCGCCGAGCATCGCCGCGCCGCAGCGGCTGATTGAACCGCGCCGGACAGCCCGACGTTTGTAGGTGGACCCGCTTGCCCTCAAGCGGGTCGTGGAATCGGCCCGCCGCGGGCGCAAGACCGCTCGTCGACAGGCGTTGTTCACGGCTGCTCCCACTTATGACCGCGTTGAGGGCAACGCGGTCCACCTCGGCCAAGGCGGTGCACAAACAGCCATTGGCTCCACGACCAGCGGCGGCAGCTCCCCGATCACGCCTTCGCCTTCGAAAGACAATAAACGGCCCGGTCGCGCGAGGCGGCCGGGCCGTTGGAGAAACGCAATCCGCCGGGGTCAACGCCCCCGGCACCAGTTCAGCTGTTCAGCAGAAGGCCGGCGGAGCCGCCGGGAGCAACAATCACCTTGCCGGAGCTGCGCAGCGTGGCCTGGAGGTCGAGGAGCTTGAAGAGCGCCTCGGCCACCTCGGGCTGCCGACCGATCTCGGCCAACGCCTGGCCCACGACCTGCGGGCGCACGGCCTGCGCCTCGCCGAGGCGCTGCGCGGCCTTCATGTCGGCCGAGGAGTGGATGAGCGCGACCTCGTTCTCGCCGGCCTGCTTCATCGCAGCGGTGCCCTGGCGCAGGCGGTTGACGCCCTTGCGCTGGATCTCGCCGATCATGCCGCGGTCGCGGAAGGCGACCTTGCGGATGTACGTCGAGCCGAGATGGAAGCCCCATTTCACGGAGGTCGGTGTGACCTCCTCACGCACCTTGCGCGAGAGGGCGTCGCGGTTTTCCAGGAGCACCTCGAGCTTGAGGTTGGAGAGCTGCTTCACCACGGCGGTGGCGACGTTGGCCTGGAGCGAGCCGAGCGGGTCGGCGTTCTGGAAGAGGAAGGCCTCGGGATCGCGCACGAAGCCCTCGAACCAGATGCCCACGCCCATCGGCGCGCCCTCCTCGGAGTTGACGAGCTGGTTGCGCAGGTAGGACTGGAAGATGTGGGTGCGCACCGGGTACGCCTTGCCGAAGAACGGCAGGAGCAGCGCCCGCGGCCCGAAGACGGCGACCGGGAAGAACAGGCCGGGCTCCTCGACCTGCCCGATGACTTTGCCGAACAGCGTGTAGACGAGCACGGTGCGCTCGGGCAGCACGCGCCAGAGCTGGAACGCCCGGCCGAGCGCGAGGATGATCGGCGTGGCGATGAAGGTGCCGACGAAGGCGGCGACGATGGTGATGAGGAAAGGCATGGCGGGAAACGGGTCAGAGGTTGACGACGGTTTGCGCGGCCTTCTCGCGGAGCGGGAGGCCGGCGTTGCGGAGGTAGGCGTCGAGCGCGGCCTGACCGCCCGAGGCGTGCATGGCGGCGAGGGTCTTGCCCAGCTCGGTGAGCGGCGCGGCCTCGGCGGCGGCGCGGTTCTGGGCGATCTGCACGGCCTGCTCGGCCATCTTGAGCTTCTGGTCGGCATCGGCCTTCGACTGGCTGATCGCCGCGGCGACCTGGTTCTGGGTCGTGTTGATCGAGGCGAGCGCCTCGTCGACATCGCTTGGCGGGTCAATGGTAGTGATGAGCGCGGCATCGAGCTCCACACCGTAGCGCGCGGCGGTCTTGCGGCAGGCCTCCTCCATGTAGCGGTTGATACTGGAGAGGTTCTTGCGGAGGGCGTTGATCGACACACCCTCGACCGCGCCCTCGTGCGTCTCGCCCTGGAACGTGGCGATACGATCGCGCAGCACGGAGATGAAGTAGCCGACCACGTGTGCCGCCGGATTGGCGACGCCGAAGAGGTAGGCGTAGAGGTTGCGCTCGCAGGGGCGCCACCGGAGCTGGCCGGTGATGGCGACGGTGAGATTATCCTTGGTGACCGCCTCGATGTACTCTTGGCGGATATCCGGGTCCCAGGTGATGTCGGTCGTCTGGATGGTCATGCCGACCTTGTAGAGCTTCTGCCAGGGCCACTTGAAATACGGGCCGCCGGGCGGGACGACGCGGATGTTGGGGTAGTTGTAGCGTTCCTTCTCCTCGTCGCTGAGGAGGGAGCCAAGCTGCGGGTCGTCGGCGGTGACGCCGGTCAGGCGCTGCACGCGCCCGAAGGTGGTGAGTACTCCGCGCTCGGTGGGACCGATGGTGTAGACGCCGAAGAGCAGCGTGACGATTGCGGCCAGGCCCACACCGAAGACGAGGCCGATCAGGATCATGGCAAACATGGGATGTCCTTGCAGGGTTCGCCGCCGGCGCCGCGCATCGGCGGGTTGGAGCCGATGCCCGCGGCACCGCGGACACGCCCGAGATTGCAGCCCAGCGTCGGCGGGACAAGCGCGCCGTCGTCACAATTCCGTGGCGCGTTTGTACGGAAACACCCGTGGCGCCACGGCCCACGCGGGCCACGCCTTCACGCCATCCACCGGCTCGGCGCCAACGCCAGCCGCAAGCCGGCCGGCAAGTAGGGCCGGTCTCCGACCGGTCGCGCTCGATTCGCGCCGCCGCAGTGTGCGCGGGCCCAAGGCGTCCAGTCGAAGACTGGACCTACGCGTCACCGCCAACCGCCCACCGGCCCAGCCGCGTACCTACCGGAACGCGGCGAGAGAGGCCGAAGGCCGCCCCCCACCCCATCGCGTGGGCCGCCGCCCTCTACGCGCCCCTCCACCGGCTACTGGCCACCGCTCACCGCCCACTAGCCACCGTCGACCGTCGACAGTCCACCGCTCACCCTTCGCCCAGCTCGGCCTCGGTCTCGGCCTCGGGCGCGGCGGCGGCGAGCTTGATCAGGCTGTCGAGCGAGGCGAAGTGCTGCGAGAGGTCGAACTCCGTGCGGAACTTGCCGACAATCTGGTCGAACATCGCCTTCTTCTCCGCCTTCAGCGCCTGGATGCGCTCCTCGATCGTGCCGGCCGTCATCAGGCGGTACACGAAAACCGGATTCGTCTGGCCGAGGCGGTGCACGCGGTCGATCG
>JAEXPL010000402.1 GCA_023446865.1 Verrucomicrobiota bacterium
GAGTTGGGTTGCGGCCAGGGCGCGCGACGCGCTTGGGGGCAAGCGCGTCCACCCGCACGCGTGTCGGCTCAGTCGCGACCGGCGCGTGGGGCGGAGGACAGCGGGGCGTGTGCGGAGTCGGGCGGGACGGGCTGAAGCACCGTCCCACATTCGGAGCAGCGCCACGAGCGGGGAGGTCCCGGGCGTGGCGCACGAGAATGCCGCCGGAGGCGCGGGCCTCCGGCGGCGAGGGGGAGACAAACGATGCCGGTGAAAACGGGCTACTTCTTCTCGCCCTTGGTTTCGTCGACCATCACGTAGCGGCGGACGTTCTCGCGCCAGACGAGGAGCAGCGTGCGCTTGCTCTTCGGCTTGGTGGTGAGTTCCACGGCCTGTTTCGCGTTCTCGACGGGCTGCTTGTTGATCTCGAGGATCACGTCGCCCTCGCGCAGGCCGGCCTTGGCGGCGGCGCTGTCGGGATCGACATCGGTGATGAGCGCGCCCTTGAGGTCGCGCGGCAGGTTGCCCTGTTCGCGGATCTGCGGGGTGATGTCCGTGACGGCGACGCCGTTGAGGGTGTCCTCGTCGTTGCTGGAGCGCTCGGTCTCGTCGTCGTCGCTGCCGAGCTTCCGGTTGCCGGCCGGCTGCTCGCCGAGCTTGAGGGTGAAGGTCTTCTCCTTGCCGTCGCGGATGACGTCGAGCTTCACCTCGGTACCCGGGGTGTGGCGGCCGACCATCAGGCGCAGGCGGCGACCGTCGGCGACGGGCTGGCCGTCGAGCTTCACGATCACGTCGCCGGACTTGAGCCCGGCCTTCTCGGCCGCGCTGCCGTCGGTGAGGCCGGTGACGATCACGCCGTCCTCGACGCCGAACTCCTTCTTCAGCTCGGGGGTGAGGTCCTGGATACCGACGCCGATGAAGCCGCGCTCGATCTTCCCCTTGGTGATGAGCTGCTCCATCACGCTGCGGGCGAGGTTGGAGGGGATGGCGAAGCCGAGGCCCATGAAACCGCCGGTGCGGCTGTAGATCGCGGTGTTGATGCCGACGAGGCGGCCCTCGCAATCGACGAGGGCGCCGCCGGAGTTGCCGGGGTTGATCGCGGCGTCGGTCTGGATGAAGTCCTCGTATTCCTCGATGCCGAGGCCGCCGCGGCCGGTGGCGCTGACGATGCCGGAGGTGACCGTCTGGCCGATGCCGAAGGGATTGCCGATGGCCAGCACGGTGTCGCCGACCTCGAGGGCGTCGCTGTCGCCGAGGGCGACGGCGGTGAGGTCCTTGGCGTCGATCTTGAGCACGGCGAGATCCGTCTTCGGGTCGCGGCCGACGATCTCGGCGACGAATTCCCGTTTGCCGGCCTCGAGGGCGACCTTCACCTCGTCGGCGCCGTCGACGACGTGGTTGTTGGTGAGGATGTAGCCGTCGGCGGAGACGATGACGCCGGAGCCGAGGCCCTGCTGTTTCATCTCGGGCTGGCGTTGGCGGCCGAAGCGGCGCTGCTGCGGGGCGGAGCCGTTGTTGTCCTCCTCCTCGGGCAGCTGGTCGCCGAAGAAACGGCGGAACATGGGGTCGTTGAAGAACGGCATCATCTGCATCGGCGGATGTTTCACCGTCTTGGTGGAGAAGACGTAGACGACGCTGGGCGCGGCCTTCTTCACGACGGGGGCGTAGCTGCGGGGGGCGGCGCCGTCGCGTTTGGCGGGGGCGCGGTCGAGCTTGAGCTCGGGCATGGCGCGGTCCTTGAGGGCCTTCTCGTCGGCGTGGAGCGGGGCGAGCGCGAGCGTTCCCGCGACGGCGGCCACGGCGAGCGTGGCCAGGAGGAGTGAGCGAGGGGTGGTCTTCATGACTTGGGACATGTGGTAGAAATTCGCTGCCTATGACACAACGGGCGCCGGGCTTTGTTCCCTGCGAGACGGGAAACAGCGCCACGCTACGCGCCCGCCCCGCCCTGACAAACGCCTGACAAACCCCTGACCCCGCCCTGACGACTTCCTGCCCCGGTCGTGCGATCATGGGGCCGATGAAAACGCATTCATTTTTCCGTGCTTTCGCCGCCGCGGTGCTGGCCGTGGGCGGGCTCGCTTTCCCTTCCTTCGGAGCCAAGCCCCCGGCTGCCGCCGCCCCGGTCGACCTGCGCATCGAGTTCGACCGGCCGGTGTTGCCGGCCGACTCGGTCCAACGCGCAATCGTGAAGATCGGGCTCACCGGTTGCCGGCCGCCCCGCCCGCTCGAACGCGCCCCGGTGAACCTCGTGATCGTGCTCGACCGCTCCGGCTCGATGAGCGGCGACAAGATTGCGCAGGCCCGCGAGGCCGCCGTGGAGGCGCTGCGTCGCCTCGATTCGCGCGATCTGCTCTCGGTCGTGATCTACGACCACGAGGTGGCGACGCTGATCCCGCCGCAGGCGCCGACCGATGTGCGCTGGCTCGAGCGCCAGATCCAGGGCATCACCTCGCGCGGCAACACCGCGCTGTTCGCGGGCGTGTCGCAGGGTGCGGCCGAGCTCCGCAAAAATCTCGAGCGCGCCGGCTTCGCGCACCGCGTGCTCCTGCTTTCGGACGGGCTGGCCAACGTCGGCCCCAGTTCGCCCGACGACCTCGGCCGGCTCGGAGGGGCGCTCCGCCGTGAGGGGATTGCCGTGACGACGGTCGGTCTCGGCGACGGGTTCAACGAGGACCTCATGACGGCGCTCGCCCAGCGCAGCGACGGCAACCACTACTACGTGGCCGAGAGCGGCGACCTGCCGCAGGTCTTTGCCAAGGAGCTCGGCGATGTGCTCGATGTCGTGGCGCAGCGTGTCGAGGTGACGATCGAGTTCCCCGAGGGCGTGCGGGTGCTCCGTTCGATCGGGCGCGAGGCCGAGTGCCATGGGCGCAACGTTTCCTTCGGGCTCAACCAGCTCTACGGCGGGCAGGAGAAATACCTCCTCGTCGAGGTCGAGGTGCCGGCGGCGCGGAGCGACGAAGTGCGTCTGCTCGCCCGAGCCCGGGCCAGCTACGCGACCACGAGCGGCGGTTCCGCGCTCGAGCTTCGGGCCGAGGGGCACGTCCGCTACACCAGCGACGTGGCTGTCGTGAAGCGCGAGGCCAACCAGAAGGTGCAGACCGAGTTCGCCGACAACGAGATCGCCGAGGCTCGCAGCCGGGCCATCGCGCTCGCCGATGCCGGTCGCAAGGACGAGGCGGTGGCCGTGCTCGCGAGCAATAGCGCTGCCCTCGCCGCCAGCGCCGACTATTACAGCAACTCGACGATGCGGCAGGCCGCCGAGGCGGCGAAGAAAGAGGCCGAGGAGGTGCAGCGCGAGGGCATCGACAACCGCAAGCGCAAGGAACTGCGCGCCGGGAGCTACCAGACCACCAACCAGCAACGGAAATGAGTGTTTGGCGCGATCGGTATTCGGGTAGGGCGAACCCTCCGGGTG